>NHCX01000052.1 GCA_002168015.1 Verrucomicrobia bacterium TMED44 | reverse complement strand
CGGGGCTGGGGAGGTTTACTGTACCTCCATGGCAATGCTTGCCTTAGCTGTCAAGTATCACTACCTTCCGATCTATCAGCGGTAAGGTGTCATTTTCAAATCAAACCGTATATCTTTTCAGCCACTCCACCCTCTATGAGTGCCTGTTCATCTACGCTAAGGCTTGAAATAAATCCTCGGCAAAGGTCTACCCAGGGACCATATTCAATGGCCAATCTTGCCACCGGCCAGTCAGAACCAAACATCATACGATTAGGACCAAATGCATCCAGAGCAATTTCCATATAAGGTGTCAGGTCATCTTCCTTCCAACCCTTCCATTTTGCTTCCGTCGCAATGCCAGAAAGCTTACAAGAAACATTTTCTCTTTTAGCTAGCTCATACATTTGAGATTTCCACGGCTCCATCATGGCCTCCCCAATCCTCGGTTTGGCTATATGATCGAGAACAAAAACTTGATCAGGGTGCTGATCCACAAATTGAATTGTTGGTCCAAGCTGTCTTTCAAAAATTAAGATATCGTAAACCCAGTTGAATTTTTTGATTAGACTCACACCTTGATTAAATTCTTTACCAAGGATAAATTGGTCGTTCGGTTCATCCTGAACAACATGACGAATTCCTTTGAGCAGACTTTGATCAGCATAAGACTCCATAATTTTCTTAACACTGGAATCTGCCAATGGCAGCCAGCCAACCACCCCAAGTATAAAATTGTGGGCTTCTGCATAAGTCAAAAGGTCCTCTGTTTCACGCAATGATTGATCTGCCTGAACCGAAATAACGCCGTCAATATTAGTTGCTAAAATATTATCTTTCAGATCCTCCGGAAGATAGTCTTTTTTTAGGATTTCCATTTGATCATTCATCCAGGGATAGGTCTGAGGATCATATTTCCAAAAATGGTGATGAGAATCTATTTTCATAATTATCTGAATGCTGGTGGTTTTGACTTTGATTTCATTTCATCGAGTAAAGCAGGCCAACCTAAAACAGTAAGCCTTTGCTTCATCCTTCGATAACCGGTACCATAAACTGGGTTGTCGCTCTGTTTCATATTATTTCGAATAATCGATGCAAGCTTCCCTTTTTCTTTAACCAGTGTAGCCTCGGAAATCAGGTTGCAGAATCCTTCAATGACTGGGGGAGTGTCTTCAATAAACTTTTCGTTCAACCAAATATGGGCATATTCATGTGCGAGTACTGAAGCACATTCAATATGGGGCATTCCATATAGAATAAATATTTCGTGGTCAAAACTGGTCCGTACCGTCTTGCCATCACTAACGATTTTATAAGTGGTTAAAGTAAGTCCCCTAAGATTTCCACGAGCATTAATTTTAAGAGCCTGTCGTTCAATTACATCTTTTCCAACGAGTCGAATCCTCACATTTCCTATTGGAGATGAAATACCCAGAGCAACTAAAGTGGGCCACACCCGCTTTCTCACTTCCTCCATGCGCTGACTTTCAAAAACGCCATCTGAAGCACAGGACGCACAGGCAAACCTGCCATCCTTAAAGACTTGCTTTGGGGACATTGCGTTCATCGAAATGATTCTGGAACAGGTATCACACATTTTAGCCTGATGGAAGTGCTTGGCATGCACCATCCCTCCCCATTCGTCCCGTTTTAATTTTTCGCCACCTTGAAAAACCTTGTCACAGACTAGGCATTTAAAGCATGCCTCATGAAATTTATAATTTCCTGCTTCCTTAATACGACCGTTTCCAAGTTGCTTTGAGCATCGATGGCACCTTGGCACTTTGGCCCATTCCTGAATAAATTTTTTATCAGATGGAACAAATCGGTCGATTTTAAATCTGTACTCACGACCCTTTATTCTTAGGCCAATCTGATCACTATCGATTTCGAACAAATCGCCTTCCTGCGTGCTTCCCTCCACCGTTGTCCAAACTCGTCCATGAACAGTGCAAAGTATACACAGGTTCAAGAGGCAAATAAAATGTGACATCCCACCCGAGGCTTGTTCGTAACTAAACAGTTAATACAGACTTCCAATGAGTAATTCTAGAGGAAATTTGCCCGGGTCCCGGCATACCTGGTTTCTCCCTACTAGCAAAAGCTCTCTTCAGGTCGAAAACACCGCGCCAATCACCAGTAAGGTGTTCCGATATAGCCATGGCATTTTCATCACTGATTTCACTTAGGCTAATCTTTTGAGACTCAGCATAGCCTACCAGTTCNCCAACCACATGATGAGCTTGCCTAAACGGAACGCCCTTACAAACGAGAAAATCTGCAAGGTCAGTAGCTAAAAGCAAGGGGTCAGAAGCTGCAGCTATGCACTTCTCTTCGATAAAATCCGTACCTTCCATGCAATTCTTAACCACTGCCAAACAAATTGAAAGTTGATCATAACTGTCAAAAACAGGGGGTTTATCTTCTTGCAGATCGCGATTGTAAGTGAGCGGTAACCCTTTGACAGTAACCAGCAGGTTGGTCAAGTTTCCGACAATTCGTCCTGTTTTTCCACGAACAAGTTCATAGCAATCAGGATTTTTCTTCTGAGGCATCAGAGAAGACCCCGTCGTAAAAGAATCAGGCAATGATACAAAACCGAATTCCGTGGAGTTCCAAAGAATAATGTCTTCTGAAAGCCTAGACAAATGAAGTGCGGTCAATGAACATGCAGAAGCAAATTCCAGAAAAAGATCACGATCTGCAACCGCATCCATTCCATTTGGCGTCATGCAGGCATTACCCTCGGCATCTACAAAGCCCAGTATTTTGGCTGTAAATTCGCGATCCAAGGGTAGGGTCGAACCTGCTATCGCACCCGAGCCTAAGGGACAAACATTTGCATGTTTTCCAACCACAGAAAAGCGCTCATGATCACGACCCAATGCTTCTATGTAGGCAAGCAAATGATGCCCTACCGTGACTGGCTGAGCTCTTTGTAAATGAGTGTATCCAGGAATGGGGAGCTCAGAATATTTTTCNGCAATCAACAGCAAGGCTTGCATGGTACCTTCTAAACTGATCTGCAAACTTGCACATGCATCTTTGAAAAACAGGCGCATATCCGTGGCAACCTGATCGTTTCTGCTACGACCCGAATGTAACTTATCTGCCGCTTTGGTTTTTTTACCCAATGCCTGCTCTAAGTTCATATGAACATCCTCTAATTCTAGCTTCCAGGGAAAGTCATTACTCAGAACTTCTTCTTCTAACTCTGTAATTCCTTGCTTGATCTCGGCAAATTCTTCTGAGCTCAGCAAACCAACATGGGCAAGCATGGTGGCATGACCCAGGCTCCCTTTTANGTCATATGGTGCCAATCTTTTGTCAAAAGATACAGATTCTCCAAATACCTGCATTAGTGCGTCTGGTTGGGCAGAAAACCGACCACCCCAAGTGGCATGCTTATTGTCTATTGGCATCCATTAGTATCTTCCAAAGGTTCGGCTATGCCGCAACCAAATTCAAATATGAAATTAGTGAAATTTCAGGCAAAAATAGATTTTATTTTTGCTTTCGCGTGGTCACGGTTGAGTTTGGCGATGTAATCTAAAGAAATATCTTTGGGGCAGGCAGCAGAGCATTCCCCATAATTTCTACAGTTACCAAAGCCAGCTTCATCCATGGCAGAAACCATTGCTATTACACGCTTGTCTTTTTCAGCTTGGCCCTGAGGTAACATATTCAAATGACCCGCCTTGGCAGATGTGAAGAGCATGGCGGATGCATTTTTGCAGGAAGCTACGCAGGCTCCGCAACCAATACATGCGGCAGCATCCATGGCTTTATCAGATGCTTCTTTGGGAACGGGNAGAGCGTTGCCATCTGGAGCACTTCCCGTACGAACAGTAATGAAGCCTCCAGCTTGGGTGATACTGTCAAAAGCGGAACGATCGACGACTAGATCTTTTACAACGGGAAAAGCCTTGGCTCGGAATGGTTCAATTGTAATGGTGTCNCCGTCCTCAAACTTCCGCATGTGAAGTTGNCAAGTAGTAGTGGAATTTTCCGGACCGTGGGCCAAACCGTTAATTGTAAGCGAACACATTCCACAAATTCCTTCCCGACAGTCATGATCAAAAACCACAGGTTCCGACCCGTCCTCTAAAATTTGTTCATTCAATTGATCGAGCATTTCGAGGAATGAGGAATCTTCAGAAACTCCATCTAGAGTATGTGTTTCAAAACGACCATCAACATTTCGGCTGTCTTGCCTCCAAATTTTGAGAAACAATTTCATAAAACCTTTTATTTGTAACTACGAACTGCGAGTTTCACATTGTCGTAAGTTAATTTTTCCTGATGACGAGTTGGTGTTTTTCCATCCCCCTCAAATCCCCAAACAGCAGCATGGGCAAAATTCTCGTCGTCGCGAACGGCTTCCCCTTCTTCGGTTTGGTGCTCNTCACGAAAATGACCGCCGCAAGATTCATTNCTTTCCAATGCATCGCGGCAAAGAAGCTCTCCAAAATCCAAAAAGTCGCGAACCCTCCCTGCCCTTTCTAGTTCAGCATTTAGATCATCGCTTGAGCCAGGAACGAGAAGATTTGAGTTAAAATCATCTCTCAAATCCTGAATATCGCCAATCGCTTTGGTTAGACCCTTTTCATTCCGGGCCATGCCTGCGTAATCCCACATAATTTGACCTAATTCTTTATGATAAGAACGAGATGATCTTTTTCCTTTCGTAGAGACTAATTGATCCACTCTTTCTCGAACAGATTCCATGACTTCCTTGACTTCAGGAGAATCAGGACTGATTGCTCCAGAACCTGTCTTTGCCAGGTAATCTCCAATTGTGTAGGGGATTACAAAATATCCATCGCTTAAGCCCTGCATCAACGCACTTGCTCCAAGACGATTAGCACCATGATCCGAAAAATTTGCCTCCCCCAACGCAAAGCAGCCTGGAATTGTAGTCATTAAATTATAATCAACCCACAAACCGCCCATTGTGTAATGAATAGCGGGGTAAATGCGCATGGGGCGCTGGTAAGCGTCTTCTCCCGTAATTCTTTCATACATTTGGAAAAGATTTCCGTATCTTTCCCTGATAGCATTTTCGCCTACTCTTGAAATAGAATCCGAAAAATCCAAATAAACTCCTCTTCCTCCGGGACCAACTCCGCGACCTTCATCACACGCTTCTTTCGCGGATCGGCTGGAAATGTCCCGAGGGGCAAGATTGCCAAAACTAGGGTATTTTCTTTCCAAGTAATAATCACGATCAGACTCTGGAATGTCATTCGGGTTCTTTCCGCAATCCTCCTCTTTCTTAGGTACCCAGACTCTTCCATCATTTCGCAAGGATTCTGACATCAGGGTGAGTTTAGATTGATGATCACCAGAGACTGG
Source organism: Verrucomicrobia bacterium TMED44 (assembly GCA_002168015.1). Classification (GTDB taxonomy): domain Bacteria; phylum Verrucomicrobiota; class Verrucomicrobiia; order Opitutales; family Seribacteraceae; genus Seribacter. The sequence goes on along the minus strand of NHCX01000052.1, from coordinate 17,171 downwards.
TATGCAGGTTGGGTGGATCTGAGTAAAACAAGGATTAGCAAAGCCAGCACCTCTTCTATGGGCCCTGAAGGTCGCAGTAACATTACAGCCAATTGCGTTTGTTGATTTGTAATAAACATTGCCATAACCGCCTGTGCATAGGATTACCGCATCAGCTGTCCAAGCCTGTGTCTCTCCGTTAGCCAGATTACGAGTAATTATTCCTTTCGCATGTCCATCTACAACCACAATATCAAGCATTTCCGATCGGGTGTGCATTTTAACCTGACCAGTTGCAACTTGCCTACTCAAAGCACTGTAAGCTCCTAAAAGAAGCTGTTGGCCGGTCTGGCCCCTTGCATAAAAAGTGCGACTGACTTGGGCCCCGCCAAAGGAGCGATTAGCTAAAAGACCACCATACTCTCGGGCGAACGGAACACCTTGGGCTACACATTGATCGATAATATTTGTGCTAATTTGGGCTAAACGGTACACATTAGCTTCCCTAGATCTGAAGTCTCCACCCTTGACTGTGTCATAAAAGAGCCTGTGAACACTGTCTCCGTCGTTCTGATAATTCTTGGCCGCATTAATACCTCCTTGTGCTGCAATCGAATGAGCCCGGCGTGGAGAGTCCTGATAACAAAAACAATCCACATTGTACCCAAGTTCTCCAAGGGTTGCTGCAGCCGATCCACCAGCCAGTCCTGAGCCAACCACAATGATTTTATATTTTCTTTTGTTTGCCGGGTTAACCAGTTTTGAAGAAAAGCGATGATTATCCCACTTGTCGGACAAGGGGCCTTCTGGAATTTGTGGATCGAGATTCATAATTGTAAGGATTTGTTGTAAATCAATTCATAACAAGTTTACTGGAAACTAACTTAACTTCAAAAAAATCTACCATACCCCAGTTTTCAGCCAAGACAAGGAGAGGCACAACGGAAAATCCGGCAAAAATAATCCACGCGTATGCCTTGGCTGCGAGATCAAGTTTGTCACGCCAATTTTCAGAACGAATGCCCAAGGACTGAAATGCACTACTGACCCCATGGGCTAGATGTCCGCAAAGAAGAAACATCGAAATTACATAAAAGATTGAGATCCATGTATGCTGAAACCCAGCAAGAACCATAGAATAAACATCGTGTATTTCAGTGGAATCAGAAGATCCAACAGTCGTGGTAAGATCATTGTATTCAGGGTAAATTAACCGGATAGTAAAGTGAAGTAGGTGAAACACAATGAATGCGAGCAGGATTGAACCAGTAAGTCCCATCTTTAAAGAAGCAATTCCTGTACGCTTGGTTATCTCAATATCATTTCTTTGGGGGCGTGCCTTACGGTTCTCTTTGTAAAGTTGAAAAGCAGTAACAGCATGAACAATAACCGCGAGCAGAAGGAATAATCGGGATCCCCACAAGATAGGCATGGGAAGGGATTGCAAAGCATGAGCATAGGCATTGATCTTTTCCTGACCAAGGAGGATTTGTAAATTTCCAGCCATGTGTACAAATACAAAACCAATGAGTACGAAGCCCGAAAGGGCCATTAAATATTTTTTTCCGAGGGAACTAGTAAACATATCTTCTTGTATCTATATTAGTGAATCTTTCTTTCTCCCCAAATAAATGACGAGAGTAAATACAAATAATTGTAATCATATAAGCATTATCAATTGACAGGATTAAAAGTTGTATCGCTCTGGAGGAAGAATTTCAAGAGTTCATTCAATTGTGGACAAAACACCGTTGCATGAAATATTTTCCATGTCATTCATAAATTGAAGAATTAATGAAATATATATTTATCACAGGAGGAGTTGTTTCCTCGTTAGGAAAAGGTTTAACTTCAGGTGCATTGGGAGCTTTGCTAGAACAAAGGGGGTTGACTACAAGAATTCAAAAGTTTGACCCCTACCTGAATGTTGATCCAGGAACCATGAGCCCTTTTCAACACGGCGAAGTTTATGTACTGGATGACGGAGCTGAAACAGATTTGGATCTGGGGCATTATGAAAGATTTACTTCTGGCAAGCTATCTCGATTTAACAACCTGACGAGTGGACAAATTTATGAATCAGTCATTCGAAAAGAAAGGCGGGGAGATTATCTAGGGAAAACTGTACAAGTTATCCCTCATGTGACCAACGAAATTAAAGAACGTATTTATGCAGCCGGGGAAGGTGTCAATGTTCTGATTACGGAAATTGGTGGGACGATAGGAGATATTGAAGGTTTACCCTTTACCGAAGCGATGCGTCAATTTGCGAGCGAAGTCGGTAAAGCGAATGTTCTGTTCATCCACATGACCCTCCTACCCAGTCTTCGAGCTGCTGGAGAATTAAAGACAAAGCCCACTCAACAGAGTGTCGCAAAGCTTCGAGAAATTGGAATTCAGCCAGACATCTTAATTTGTCGCACTGAGCAAGCCATCACTGAGGAGATTAGGGAGAAGCTCTCTCTTTTTTGTAGTGTTCCCAAAGAAGCTGTAATCGAGGAGATGGATGTGGCTCACTCAATTTACGAATTACCACATATGCTGAAAAAAGAAGGTCTTGATAAGTTAGTCACCCGCTTTCTTGGACTGGATGCTCCTGCTCCTAAACTAGATGAATGGGAAGAAGTGGTTCACCGGTTATTAAACCCAAAGCATAAAGTTCGTATCGGAATGGTCGGAAAATATATGGATCTTCAAGATTCATATCTTTCAGTCAATGAATCCTTAGTGCACGGAGGTATTCGTAATGACTGCGAAGTGGAAGTGGTCCACATTGACGCAGAGGATATTGAGAAAGAAGGACCAGATGCCCAACTTGGCAATTTAAACGGCATATTGGTTCCTGGCGGTTTTGGAGATCGTGGAACTGAAGGCAAGATAATCGCGTCGAAATATGCACGGGAAAAGAATCTTCCTTATTTTGGACTTTGCCTGGGAATGCAAATTGCGGTGATTGATTATGCTCGCAATGTACTAGGATTGGAAAAAGCAAACAGCGAAGAATTTGATCCTAAAACTCCAGACCCTGTCATCCACATAATGGATGAACAAAAATCTGTTGAAGATAAAGGGGCAACCATGAGGCTGGGTGCGTGCCCCTGTGTACTCAAAAAAGGGTCTGCAGCCTTCAACGCCTACGGCAAGGACGAAGTATCGGAAAGGCATCGACACCGCTTCGAATACAATAATATGTACAGACAAAAACTCGAGGAAGAGGGTCTGATTGTATCTGGAACAAATCCGGAAAGTGACCTAGTGGAGATCGTGGAGGTCAAGAATCACCCATGGTATGTAGGAGTACAATTTCATCCAGAATTTCAGTCCAAGCCAAATAAAGCACATCCACTATTTGCCGCTTTTATCGAAGCTTCCCTGACTCGCAGACTTGCCAACCTCAAAGAAGGAAAGAATACTCAAATTTAAATCTGTCAGGTAATTTTCTCCTCAAATATCTAAAATGAAACTTCAGCTTTACCCAAAATGGGAAAGCTTCACGATTTTTCGATGTCGATTATAGACGCCCACACACATCGTTACCCGGAAGAGGTCTTCCTTGACCCGTCCTCTTTTGCTCGTAGACAAAAAGAAGATCTCTGGCTCGAACTCGTCAAACCTTCTGACAGAAAAAGCCTGCAGGGATGGTCCAGTGGTGAAAAAATGATTAGTGATATGCTGGTGGCCAAGGTTGAGCGGGCCGTTTTACAAGGCTGGTATTGGCAGAACCCAAGTACCTGTAAAATGCAAAATGATTGGTGTGCGGGATGGATTTCTCAAGATCCAGAAAAGTTTATCGGTTTTGTAAGTATTCACTCAGAGTTGGAACGCCCATTGGATGAATTAAAAAAAAGACATGATCAAGGATTTTTAGGAATCGGGGAGTGCCACCCTTGGGCTCAAGGCTCAAATATTCGCACTGAAAAGTGGATGAAACAAATGGAATTTGCATGCCAGGCGAAATGGCCGGTAACTTTCCATGTCACTGAACCTGTGGGTCATGACTACCCTGGAAAAGTCCCCACCCCATTTGAAGATTTCCTCTGGCTTGCTCAAAAATTACCTGAACTCCAAATCATTCTGGCTCATGCTGGAGGACTTTTTCCATTTTATGAATTGAATCCACAAATTCGTCCTCTTTTCAAAAATTTTTATTACGACTTAGCAGCCTGTCCTCTCCTTTACGAACCAACTCTGTATCGAAAACTGATCGAAGTCGTTGGGCATGAAAAAATTCTATGGGGAACAGATTACCCTCTACGTATTTTCCCTTCATCTCAGAAAATCCCTGATTTCCTAACCTTCAAAACTTTGCTAATTGAGGAGGCTCACTTGACCGAGTCAGAAGAATGCGCAATATTTGGCCAAAATTTAATTTCTCTTTTACCGTGCTGATTAAATTAACGAACGTTATCCCTTCTCCCCTTCCTTCAACGCATGTGGAATTATCTGAAATTTGGGACACGGCACTTGAATTTAAAACTCAATCCTCAACTCTAATATCCGCCCAGTCAGGAATGGGGAAATCAACCTTACTGCATTTAATTTACGGGCTACGGGAAGATTATGCAGGCTCTATTCATATTGATGGTAAAAATATCAGGGAATTAAGTCGCGAGGCATGGGAAAATCTACGGAGAGAAAATATATCTTTGGTTTTTCAAGACCTTCGACTTTTCTCTCATTTAACTGCCAAAGAAAACCTCGACCTGATTCCAATAAGTAACCCAAACTGTCCATCTGCTGAGAAAATGGCTGAACGACTGGGGATGAATAAATTCCTTGATCAATCAATATGTACCCTCTCACACGGACAAAGACAGCGAATTGCGATCATTCGAGCACTACAAAAGCCCTTTTCGATACTTTTACTTGATGAGCCTTTCAGTCATTTGGATGACCAGAACAAGGAACGGGCATCCCTCTTAATTCAGGAAGTCGTCGATCATAATCAGGCAAGCGTAATTCTATCATCTCTGGGAGATGCTCCTCTTTTTCAATTCGAAAGGAGCTTGTCTCTGTAATGAATCTTTTTCCGCAAAAAACGCTTCGGTCATGCCTTCAGGTTGCCGGTCCAAAGAAGGAACTGATTATTGCATCCTTGGGATGCTTGGTGGGCACTACACTTTTATTACTGGCCGTACAGTTTTATCAAGACGCGAGTAACTATTTACGAGAGAATGAAGGGCCAAAAAACTATTTTACCATAAATAAAAAGATAGAGGGTGGCGTCTTGGTTAACTTAGGTAAAAAAGACAAATCATTCTCTCAGGAAGAATTAAGTGCTATCAGGCAGCTCGAAGGTGTTAAACGAATTGGTGGATTCGTTAGAAATAAATTCCCTCTTACTTTATATATTTGGCCAGCAGGAAAGGTTGGTTGGGGGGCTGCAGCGAAAACTGACCTGTTTTTTGAATCCATTCCCGACGAATTTTTAGATTTTGTACCCCTTGACTGGGATTGGGAGGAAAATGAATCTATAGTACCCATTATGGTTCCCAAATTTTATTTGGACCTGTGGAATTTTGGCCTTGCCCCCTCCAGAGTTGAATACCCCCCCCTATCCACTGAAGCGGCCAAAGGGATGCCTATCGAAATCTTCATTGGAAATGATAAGCAAACCACACTCAGCGGCCGCTTTGTCGCATTCAGTAAGAGAATAAACAGTGTGTTGGTTCCAGCTAATTTTCTCGAATGGGCAAATCAGAAATTTGGAGAACCAGACAATGGAGATTTTTATTCTCTTTGGAAAAACGGCACAATCACCGGCCCCCCCTTGACTCGCAAAGATCTCTTGGAGATGAAAGAGCAACCTTCTTTTAAATCATGGGAAATTTCTCCTCTCGGAAGTCCAGCCGACCGCTCCTCGGTTGAAACTATCCTAGAATTACAGTCCAAAACTGTTCAGCCTTCTCGAATTATCTTGGAAATCGCTGAGAATCCCAGTCCGCAACTTCTTAAATTTATTGAAGATCAGGATTATGAGCTCAACCGGGAGTTCCCGGAACAGGATTTAATCAAGAAAGTACTTAGGGCACTTGTTATCGGTATGGTAGGGATTGGCGGTTTTTTGTCCCTGCTCTCAATCGCAACTTTTGCATCAAGTTTTCGCTTAGTAGTTGCTAAAGCTTCTGAGTATGCACGAAATCTTTTATTACTTGGTTTCTCCACTCATCAAATTTCCTCGGTCTTTTTTCTGCGGTTTATGCGGATGTTTCTCTGGATTCTGTTGTTTTCGTTAGTGAGCGGATACACTTTAAAATATTTCTTGGCCAAACAAGTCCAAGAACTTGGTGTTCACTTAGAACCTGGCTTGTCTGTTTTATCAGTCGGGTCACTTATCTTTTATGGAATGCTTTTCTTGGCGATCAATAAAAGAGTCATTCGCAAATCCGTGGAAGAATTGAGATAGAGTGAGAAATTATTCCTTTAGTTTTTAGATTTAAACTTACTGAATTTTCATAACTAAAGTTTCATCTTTTACAGAAAAAGTTACCATACTTCTCTCTTTTACTTCACCTGCAACCAGAGCACGGGCAAGTTGGGTTTCGACTTGCTTTTGCAGAAATCGCTTCAGTGGACGTGCTCCGTATGTAGGATCATAGCCCTTTTCCCCAATCCATTTCTTTGCAGAAGGGGTGAAATCAATGGTCACCTTACGGTCTTCAAGCCGTTTATTCAGCCCAGCAAGCAAAAGATCCACGATCTCAGTAATTTCCTCAAGAGAAAGAGGTTTGAAAAGTACGGTATCATCAATCCGATTAAGAAATTCTGGACGGAAATGGTCTCGAAGATCAGCCATTACGGACTCACGCGCNGANTCAGAAATTTCGTTTTCTACCAAGTTATCCTGCAAATATCGACTTCCTACATTCGAGGTCATGATCACAACCACATTCTTAAAGTCCACCGTTCTCCCCTGTGAATCCGTAAGCCGTCCGTCATCCATTAACTGAAGCAAAACATTAAAAACATCGGGATGTGCTTTTTCGATTTCATCGAAAAGAATGACGGAATATGGTTTCCTACGGACTGCTTCTGTGAGTTGACCGCCCTCTTCATAACCAACATATCCGGGAGGTGCACCAATTAAGCGGGCCACAGAGTGCTTTTCCATGTATTCAGACATATCGATCCGCACAACATTATTTTCGTTATCAAACAAGCTCTCAGCTAAGGTCTTGGCAAGNTCAGTTTTCCCGACTCCAGTCGGTCCTAGAAAGAGAAAAGAACCGATCGGACGATTCGGATCCTTAATGCCTGCCCTTGCCCGCATGATCGCTTCAGATACTGCATCCACCGCTTCGTTTTGCCCGATCACACGCTCATGTAAAATACTTTGCAATCTAAGAATTTTTTCCCGCTCTCCCTCAATCAGCTTGCTCACGGGCACACCAGTCCATCGTGCCACAATATCAGCAATCTCTTCTGCCGTTACCTCTTCCTTAAGAATTGAATCCTCTTTTTTATCGGCATTTTCCAGAGCGTCTAACTCTGCCTCCAAGGTTGGAAGTTTTCCGTGTTTAAGCTCAGCAACCAAATTCAGATCATATGCTCGTTCTGCCCGTTCCATATCTGCCCGCATGGTTTCGATCTTTTCACGCAGCACACGAACATCGTCAATACCCTTACGTTCATTTTCCCAACGGTGTTTGATGGTTTCCATCTTATCACGGGTATTGCCTAGTTCTTTGCGAAGAAGATCGAGTCGGTCTTTACTCGCTTTATCCTTTTCCTGCTTCAGGGCTGTTTCTTCAATTTCGAGTTGAAGAACACGCCTACTAATTTCGTCAAGTTCCGCAGGCATACTATCCAATTCCGTCCTAATCATAGCNCAGGCCTCATCCACTAAATCAATTGCCTTATCGGGAAGAAAACGATCAGAAATATAGCGATTGGAAAGAACTGCTGCATTCACCAAGGCCTCATCCCTGATGTTTACCCCATGGTGAATTTCAAAGCGTTCCCGTAAACCACGAAGAATGGAAATGGTATCATCGACATTGGGTTGATCAACCAAAACGGTTTGGAATCGTCGTTCAAGAGCAGCATCCTTCTCAATATTCTGCCGATATTCATTAAGCGTGGTCGCTCCAATACAATGGAGTTCTCCACGGGCAAGCATGGGTTTCAACATATTGCCAGCGTCGATCGCACCTTCCGCTTTTCCTGCACCTACAATCGTATGCATTTCATCAATAAAAAGTACAATTCGACCTTCTGCTTTACTAACCTCTGAGAGGACCGCCTTCAGGCGTTCCTCAAACTCTCCACGAAATTTAGCACCTGCGAGAAGGGAGCCCATTTCGAGGGTGAAGATCGTCTTATCCTTCAATCCTTCAGGTACATCGCCCCGAACAATTCGTTGTGCAAGGCCTTCAACAATTGCGGTTTTTCCAACACCAGGTTCACCGATCAAAACCGGATTGTTCTTAGTCTTACGGGAAAGAATCCGAATAACTCTACGAATTTCTGTGTCACGACCGATGACCGGATCCAATTTTCCTGACTTGGCCTGCTCAACCAAATCAATTCCGTATTTCTTCAAAGCTCGAAATGAATTTTCGGGGGTTTTAGATGTGACCTTTTGACCGCCTCTTAATGTCTTTAAGGTTTCTACTATCTTTTTTTCTGTAAGTTCAAAATTTTTAAGAAACTGTTTGAATGAAGATGGCTTTCCTACCCCAGCCAACCCAAGCAACAAGTGTTCAGTGCTTACATAATCATCCTGCATATCCCGGGAAAGGTGCTGACCTTTTTCAACAGCTTCTGTTAAGGGTGCCGAAGCGTAGGATCTCGCAGTGTTCANATCCCCTGCAATTTTAGGAAGATTTTTAAGCTCTCTTTGAAGGGCAAGCTGAACCGGGGCAGTACCTACTCCCATCTCCTCCATTAACGCCGGAACAATACCATTTTCCTGAGCCATGAGGGCTGCAAGCAAATGCCAGACTTCCACTTCTTGTTGTCCATTGCGCTTGGCAACTTCTGCCATTTCCTGAATCGCAGAAATTCCAAGCTCGGTAAATTTTTCAGGATCAATGTTCATAAATTGAAGTTTTGCATTTTTCGTACCGAAACAAATTTCTTTTTCCTTACAGTTCTTAAGCTAAATCCATACACCAAGAGAAAATTAGATTAAAAAAAGGTGACAGCTTACACAAGCATCGAGACATAGTGTGCCATTTTGTCACTAAATCCTTGCCTGGTAATTTCGTTGCAGAACAAAAAACTTCTTTTCAATAGATTTTTTATATGCTTCGCTTGTATCAACTCTTACTTAAACCCTTTCTCGAGCCCTTTTTTGCACGAGATAAATAGATATACTCTCATGAAAATACTATGCATTCTGTACGATGATCCTCAAACCGGCATGCCTGCTAGGTATGCGAAAGAAAGCATTCCAAAATTAGAACAATACCCGGATGGCATGTCCCTACCCAGCCCCAAAGCGATTGATTTTACTCCCGGAGAGTTACTCGGATGCGTTTCCGGGGAACTTGGCCTAAGAAAATTTTTAGAAGAAGGAGGGCACACGCTGGTCGTCACATCTGACAAGGACGGTAATGGATGCGAAGCTGACCGTGAATTAGTTGAGGCAGACATCGTAATTTCCCAACCTTTCTTTCCTTATTACCTCACCCGTGAAAAGATTGAAACCGCTCCTAATTTGAAACTGGCAATTACAGCAGGTATCGGATCCGATCATGTCGATCTGCAGGCAGCCATGGATAACCAAGTTGATGTTGTTGAAGTTACCTACTGCAATTCCCGTTCGGTTGCAGAACATGTTGTTATGATGATTCTTTCCCTAGTTAGAGACTATCACAATCAACATCGGATCGTTAACGAAGGTGGCTGGAACATTGCAGACGCAGTTCAGCGTTCTTATGATGTAGAAGGTATGCATATAGGTACGGTTGCAGCTGGGCGCATCGGATTAGATGTTCTACGAAAAATGAAACCTTTTGATGTGCACATGCATTACTTTGATCGTCATCGATTGCCGGAAAGCATTGAGCAAGAACTTAATTTAANTCACCATGAATCCGTTGAGTCTCTTGTATCTGTTTGTGATGTGGTAACGATTAACTGCCCTCTTCACCCAGAAACTGAGCATTTATTTGATGATGAACTAATTGGAAAAATGAAACGCGGAACCTATATCGTGAACACAGCAAGAGGAAAAATTTGTGATCGTGAGGCGATCGCTAGGGCTCTTGAATCTGGTCAACTNAGTGGTTATGCTGGGGATGTTTGGTTTCCTCAACCAGCACCAAATGATCATGTTTGGCGAAGCATGCCCAATCATGGCATGACCCCTCACACTTCCGGAACATCACTTTCTGCTCAAGCCAGATATGCTGCTGGGGTCCGTGAAATNTTGGAATGCTTTTTCGATGGCTCAGCCATTCGGGATCCATATTTGATCGTGAAAGATGGTGAACTTGCAGGCATGGGAGCCCACTCCTACTCCAAAGGAACCGCGACTAGTGGGTCGGAAGAAGCAGTCGAATACAAAAAATAATCCAATCTTCCAGNAGGAGTTCAATTAGGTGAAAGTGATTTGAACACTATTTTACAAAAAATACGGTCAATTGAAACTTAGTGAACGCATAAATTTTATTGATCAAAAGCTTGGTGAGCTTTATCCGAATCCAGCCATTCCGCTGGATCACACAGACCCGTATACTTTGTTAATTGCTGTTCTGCTTTCTGCTCAATGCACGGATGCAAGAGTAAACTTGGTTACCCCAGCTCTATTCAGCATGGCTGACAATCCCCAATCAATGGCGAAGAAATCAATTGAAGCGATCAATAAAATTGTTCGACCCTGCGGACTTGCCCCCAAAAAAGCCAAGGCAATCAATGAGCTTTCAAAGATTCTTATTGCACAGTATCATGGGCTTGTACCAAAAACCTTTGAAGATTTGGAAAAACTCCCTGGCGTTGGCCACAAGACAGCTTCAGTAGTTATGGCTCAAGCATTTGATCATCCTGCTTTTCCTGTGGACACTCATATTCATCGACTCGCCCAGAGGTGGAAACTGACCAATGGAAAAAATGTTTCTCAAACTGAAAAGGACTTAAAAAGGCATTTCCCTAAAGAGCGTTGGAACAAATTACATTTACAAATTATTTATTATGCCCGGGAACATTGCCCGGCACACTTGTGCCATGGATTATCATGTTTAATTTGTAAAACTTGTTTTCCAAAAAGAAGAAAAAAAATCTTATCCCAGAAAGCTTAGCCAGAATTAACAAATACTTTGGGCCGGGCACTCTTTAGCCTTCCAATTTCAGTATCGCCCAGTCCAGAATCGAAAAGGTAAATCTCTCGAAGAGATTCCAAGGAAATCAATGAATCGATCACGGACGCTTCTAGCTTTACTCTAATTAAATTTAAATATTCTAACTTTTTAGAATCTTTAAGTTTCGCGATGCCGGAAGCATCAATCCCATCGGTGCCTTCAAGGAAGAGTTTTTTCAGATTAGGCATTTTTGCAATGTGATCAATTCCTGCGTTGCTTACCTGTGAATCAGTCAAGTCAAGTGATATGATATGTGGGGCGATAATTAGTAGCTTTTCCAAGTCTTCGTCTTTCATGGCTAATTCAGGATCAACGGATGAAATAACTTGAAGGCCTTTTTCGGCTACCATGGGCAATATACGGATACCTGAAGACCGCAAAGTATTCCACGCATCTTCACTCAGCATAATTTCATTAGGACTTTTGGATTCAGTGGCAGTCCGTTCAGTAGGGCCCTCTCCTGTAAACTCTTCTATATTCAAGCCAAATCTTGCTAAGATTGGACCCATCTTCGATGGCATCGCAAAATAAGCACCTGCAATTCCTCCTACAGCCAGCAAGAATAAAAAAATAAACACAAAAATAGTTGAAAAGATTTTCGCAATAAAACTTTTCTCCTGAGCGACCATGATAATTTGCCCACCTTTTGCCCTTTTTAACTTTTGTACTTTGGATGCCGCTTTTTTAGTCTTCTTCTTTATCTTTTTATCTTCAGGTTCCTTCTCTTTCGAACCTCTAACATTTGCTTCATTAACCGCTCCATCAATTTCGGGAACCTTTGCCTCTGTTTGTTGAACCTTTTTTTCTGCGGGTTGTGAATCTTTACTTAGTAAAAACAGAATTTCAGGAAGAGGCTTCCATTCACTGGTACCTTCGATAAGAGCCAGATCAGAAGCAAGCAATTGATTAGACTCAAGAAATGTCTTTGCTTGTTCTGCTGGATAGGGACCAAAAGTTTGTCCATTTCTTGATATATACAAGTTCATGTAGTAATAATGCTACTATTACAAAAACTCGCTAACCGATTACAATCAGAAAGCCAAAGTTACATGATATTTGGCAAAATCCCCCATGTACTTCTGGAGGATTACGGCTTTTCTTCAATAAGCCTAAATCCTCTTACGGTAAAGGAGGTAAGGGTGGTAATTCACCAGAAGAATCATCATTACCAATACCAGGAAGAGGAGGAAGCCCTGGAAGAGAATCATCTCCCAAAGGCATAGGAGGAAGTTCATCACTCGATTCAACGGGAAGACCAGGTAAGGTAGGTAAAACGGCATCTTCTGAAGAATCGTTAGGCAGATCAGTAGACAAGTCGGGTAAAAGTGGTAAATCTGGAGCTGGTGTTTGGTCAGTTGTGGCCGTAGGGAAGGAAGGGGCAGTCTCTTCGGTAGTTGGTATTTCTGGTAAAGAATCATCAATACCGGGAAGTCCAGGCAGTGCAGGTTCAGGCATGTCGACAGCGGTTTCAGCCACCGGAAGTATCTCTACTGGAAGGACCGGGACTTCTGGCACTTCAGGGGATGGAGGAAGTGGATTTGAAAAAGATGGTTCAGGAATTGATTCAACAACAGGCTCAATCTCAGGAAGTTCAGCAGGAGATGGAGTAAAATCAATATTTTCTGTGACTGCTTCGGGAGCAGGGAAAACTTCAGGCTGGAATTCGTTGGTATCTGCAGAATTTTCAACAGCAACAGGCGTTTCTTTTACATTAGAAACACTGGAAGCTTTTTTGATCGGTGTTCCGTCGGATCTCCATGTTGCTTCTTCGCCATGCCTAACACCCTCAGAATATGCCCTGACATACATTTTTTGCCCATTGGGCCACCACCTGGTGACTGTTCCATTCCACTTGCCGTCTGTATAATTTCTCTCGTACATTTTAACCCCATTGGAAAACCAGCGAGTACTAGGCCCATCCTTTTTCCCGTTTCTCCAACTCTCATCTGCGACCACGAATTTTCCTTCGGGACCATTCTCTGCAGTAATGATTTGACCCGTAAAAGGAGTGTCTGAAAATTTTTGATAAAGTAAACCGTAGCGGGATGTAAAAAATTCATCGTATTCATCCGCACTCACCTGATAAGCATCCTTGGCCACATCTACTTTCTGCTTGCTAAGGGATGCTTCTTGCGAAGTAGTAGATTTGGCTGGATTAGCACCGACATTTTTTCGATAGCGGTTTTCGCATGATGCGAAAAACAATATTAGGAATGAAATAAAGGCAAGTAAGGGGTAACGATTCATATTTAAATATTTTGGGAATTTGTAACTTGATGGCAAGAAAGAAGCTATAGACCTAGTTTTGCATTTTGATTTTGTACTACTAATTTCTTGCCAAATGAATCAAATTCGATCAAATTCGATCTAATTCGATCAAATGCGATCGATTTATTCATTAACTTATTTTACAGCCCGAAGTATGAACTTAGAAAACCTCCTCCTTTCCCTGCCAGCAGCAGGTGTCTTTGCCCTTCTTTTTACATGGTGGAAAACCCAGTCTATCAATGCAACCCCAGAGGGTACGGAACGAATGTCTAAAATTGCCCGCAGTATTCAGGAAGGTGCTATGGCATTTCTACGTGCTGAGTATAGAGTGTTGTTAATTTTTGTAGTCGGAGTTGCAATAATCCTTTACTGGAGTGGGTCTCAAAACGAAAATAGTGACGCTTTGGTGGCAGTTTCATTTGCCGTAGGTGCATTTTGTTCAGCCCTTGCTGGATTTTTAGGAATGAAAGTAGCCACCAAGGCAAATGTGCGAACCGCAAACGCAGCAAAAGACAGTTTAGGAAAAGCCCTTGAAGTAGCTTTTTCAGGGGGAGCGGTCATGGGACTTGGGGTTGTGGGACTTGGAATTTTGGGGTTAGGTGGTTTGTTTTACCTTTTTGGAGATCACTTTGGTGCCTTTGAAGAAGGGGGATCTCTAGGCGTGACTTTATCCGTTCTGACAGGCTTTTCATTTGGTGCTTCATCCATAGCCCTTTTTGCCCGCGTGGGCGGAGGGATATATACCAAGGCAGCAGATGTTGGAGCTGACCTAGTGGGTAAGGTTGAAGCTGGTATTCCTGAGGATCATCCCTTAAATCCAGCCACCATTGCCGACAATGTAGGTGACAATGTAGGTGATGTAGCAGGAATGGGTGCAGACTTATTCGAATCCTATGTGGGCTCAATTATAGGGACGATGGTTCTTGGTGCGGCAATGGTCGCTGGTGCCACCAACTTCACTGACTTCTTGGGAGGTCTATCCCCAATCGTACTACCTTTAATTTTAGGTGCGATCGGAATTTTTACATCTATACTCGGAACATTTCTTGTAAAAGTTAAAGATGGGGGTGATCCACAAAAAGCACTTAATGCAGGCGAATTTGCTTCCTCTGCGATCATGATCGCCGCTTCTTATTATGTCATAAATAAATTCCTCCCCGAAAGTTGGGTGTATAACGAAAGTACCTATACGGCAATGGGAGTTTTCTGGGCCACCATTATTGGTCTATTAGCAGGCCTGGCAATTGGTTTCATCACAGAGCATTATACTGGAACCAATAAAAAACCAGTCAGGGCAATCGTGGACCAGTCCATTACCGGATACGCCACCAATATCATTTCCGGACTCGGCGTCGGAATGATATCAACCACCTTCCCTATTTTGATTTTAGCAGCGGCGGTTGTTGGAGCTTATGAACTGGCCGGGCTATATGGAATTGCTATTGCTGCTGTTGGCATGCTATCGAATACTGGAATTCAATTAGCTGTAGACGCTTACGGGCCTATTTCTGATAACGCAGGAGGAATTGCCGAAATGGCTGAGCTTCCCCCTGAAGTACGTAAACGAACTGACAAGCTGGACGCGGTTGGAAACACGACTGCAGCAATTGGGAAAGGATTTGCCATAGGATCAGCTGCCCTCACTGCCCTTGCCCTATTCGCTGCGTTCAAAGAAACGGCAGGTATCGATGTCATCGATGTTTCTGCACCGAAAGTAATGGCTGGGCTTTTTATTGGAGCGATGCTTCCATTCCTTTTCAGTGCTCTTGCAATGGGTGCTGTTGGACGGGCAGCCATGTCGATGATTCAAGAAGTTCGTAGACAATTCCGAGATATCCCTGCACTGAAAAAAGCCCTTACAATCATGAGTAAAAATGAAGGGAAGCCAACTGACGAATGGAGTGAAGACGAACGAAAAAGTTTTGATGAAGCAATAGACTCTGCTGAATATGGCAAATGTGTAGAGATCTCAACCCAATCTGCAATTAAGGAAATGGTTGCACCAGGAATGGTCGCCATTCTTACACCGATTGCTGTTGGAATTGGAGGTAACTACTTATTTCCTGGTAGTGGTGGAGTGATGCTTGGTGGGTTACTGGCGGGCGTGACTTCTTCCGGAGTTCTTCTTGCTCTTTTTCAGTCAAATGCCGGAGGAGCATGGGACAATGCAAAAAAGATGGTTGAAGAAGGATATGAAATTGACGGCACGGTCCATGGCAAAGGATCAGATGTTCATAAAGCTGCGGTCGTTGGAGATACTGTTGGTGATCCTTTAAAAGATACTTCAGGACCTTCTTTGAACATCCTTCTTAAATTGATGTCAGTTGTAGCTTTGGTTTTAGCTCCATTCCTTAAAGTCTAGGTGAGTACCCCATGTGTAATCGTAGTTGATCAACTCAACTCGATTGAATTAGCAAAATCTTTTCTGCCTGCCTCATCTTTACTGTAGTAAGCAGTACCTGCTACAAAAATATCGACTCCTGCTTCCAGGCATAGTGTTACATGTTCAGGACCCACTCCTCCATCCACTTCAATTAAAAAGTTTAAATTCGATTCTGATCGTATAGCCGAAATTTCCTGTGCCTTTTTAAGAACATCGGAAATAAACTTCTGCCCACCAAACCCAGGAAATACGGTCATGAATAAAATTAAATCAACTTGATTTAAAAAGGGAAGCAACACATCGATCGAGGTGTCAGGATTAATCACTAAACCAGTCTTCACCCCTGCCGCTCTAATTTTTCCCAAACTTCCGAGGTGATCATATTGGGGTTCTAGGTGTATGCTGATCAAATCAGAACCAGCATCAATAAACGCGTCTATATACTTATCAGGTTGGTCAAGCATGAGATGCACATCAAAAAATAATTTCGATTTCTTGCGCAAATCAGCAACGGTTTGCGGACCAAAACTAAGATTAGGAACAAAGTGACCATCCATGATATCAAGGTGTATCCATTTTCTTCCGTCGTTTTCGGCTATAAGAAGTGCATCCATCAAATTAGCATGATTTCCTGCAAGAATTGATGGTGCTAAGAACTTCTCTCGATTTCTACTCATTCTTTTTAAAGTAAATTTTGAATTAAATCTCTAGCGATTTTCCTACTCAGATCTTTTCCCAAAGCAATATGTAATTGCCTATCACTTACATGTTTTAAATTTGCTAGATTTGAAGATGACGCAGAAGAAACATAGCTGTAATTAAGATTCTTCGTGGATCCTGCAAGGTCAATCAGGTTAGTTTCTGCCCATAAAGCACCTTGAAATGAAGCTGCTGCAATCGAATCACTAGCTCTGTATGATTCAGGGCTTACTTTGTAGTTTTCCAATGTAATCTCGAACAAATAATCTGCTTTCGATGAACTAGGATCTACAATTTTTATGTTTGGGTAGAGTAAAAATTCATCCTTCAGTAATCTACGGAAAATTGCGGTGAATTGTATTGCCTTGGAATTGTTCTTAACACTTATGCCTATGGAATATTGTTTTATACTAGTTGAAAGACCCGGTTTGTACCTACAACCAGAGGAGGCAATAATCAGCAAAGAAACTATGCTTAACTTGAATAAACTAATCATTTTTCGACCGCAATTGTGCGATCTTTTTTTCAGCCTCTCTAGC
>NHCX01000051.1 GCA_002168015.1 Verrucomicrobia bacterium TMED44 | reverse complement strand
CTAAAATCCACAGAGTCACTTCCACAGTGTTTTATAAGC
This sequence comes from Verrucomicrobia bacterium TMED44, assembly GCA_002168015.1. GTDB lineage: Bacteria > Verrucomicrobiota > Verrucomicrobiia > Opitutales > Seribacteraceae > Seribacter. The sequence continues at coordinate 35,840 of NHCX01000051.1, read as the reverse complement.
TTTTGAAACAAAAGAAGCTCTTCTGTTGAACACAAAGGAGATGATAATCCTCTAACCCCATATTTACCTAAACTTTTTCCTCGCTGTATTATATGAACTGTCTTTTCTAGAGCTTCTTGCCAATCAACAACTTTCCAGTTTCCTAATTTATCCTTGACCATAGGTTCATGGGCCACCAACTCGATGCGAAAGCCGGGTGCCAACTTAAACTGAGAAAGGGATTCCTGCGGAGTGAAAAGGGGAACGGGATCAGGCGACCATTTTTTCCAATTCAGGGAGGAAAGAAGGTCTTTCTGTTTCTCTTTCGTATCCCCCTGCTGCCCATAAACAGCAGAGTTCACATTCGCGAACAGTAAAAAGAAAAATATAAAACTAAGACGATGCACAAAGTTCATAGTACGGCATTTGGCAGATGAAACAAACTAATACTGGGTATTTTTATGCTAATAATTGATAAACTGAGGTAAAGAGAAATAAAGTGAGGATTCCATGTCAACCTACCATTCAGGACCCTTTTTTCTCCACCCAGAGTAAGGGGTGACGCAAAGGAAGGTTGCGTAAAACTTCGTAGGTTTTGGGATCAGGTTCCAGTTTTTCCCAGATCTTCAGGTGAGCCGTATTTTTCGTTTTCAATCCGGAAAAGAGGAGACTGGGATGACGAACCGGCCATTCCTCCCAATACATCACATCCCGATCATAGGGCCATTTTCCCTTGTCTGCAATGAAAGGAGAAATAAATTCAATCCCCAGTTTCATGCTCCGCCCGCCGGGGGTGACAAATTGCCAAAGGTCATTCTTCTCGGTGGAGGCAATTTGGGCAACCCCAGCCATCGCGTCCATTATGAAGAGGGAATATCCGTAGGGCTTGGTCCGCTTCAATTCGGCGGGGAAACCGCCATGTTCATCCATCATAGCAGCCAGGTACACTGTTCTGAATTGTGAACGAACCCATTTAAGAATCTCCTCATTTCCCACGAAATCAGCAAAGGCAGCGGCCTGCAGGGACCAGCACACCCCATGGTTGTTAGGGTGCATTTTCTCCTTGAGTCCATACTCATGGGTATTGATCCAGTTCAGGTATTCGGCAAACCACTTACGGACAGCTTTTTGATCGCGGACTTTAAAGGACGGAGAAGTGCAAAGAAGCTTAGCACCCCTTGCCACCTCGACGAGGTGGAGGGTGTCAATAATCCCGATACTCCGCCCGGTGTATTTCCCCTTGATGGCCTGGCCGTACAGCAGGCTCGGACGCATTTTTGTATCCTCCTCCACAAACCAGGCCCGTAAATGACGGACTGCCGGGCGGGCATATTTTTCCTCTCCGGTAAGAAGGTACGCGGAAACCAGAGTGCCCATCAGTTCGCTTAGGCGGATCATGGATTTTCGATGAGCAATAAAATTGGCCGGATTGGTTTCCCCATCCCGGCGGATGTAGGGACCTTCGGGGTTTTCCGGATTGGGCCACCAGTAATCCCCCTCAGAATAAAAGTCGTGCCTATCCCCACTGCTTCTTTCGCAACTATCTGCGGTGACCGTGCGAGGCAATTCACGAAGATAGCCTTTTGCCTTCGACAGGATTCGAGGCGTTTCCACCGCCCGGAGGTCAAAGGAATGGTTGGTCTTTTTGGCCTCAATCGAAGCCGTAAAAGGAAGCCAACAAAAGAGCGGAATTAAAAATCGGCTTACAGATCGATCCATTTTCTCTCCTCCCATGATTGTATCCCAATTTCCGCCAGTTCCACGCCCTTCGCTCCCGATCTTAAATCGTAGGGAAAGGGTTCGTCCAAAGCGACGTGACGAAGGAAGAGTTCCCATTGGATTTTGAACGCATTATCATAGGTGGTGGCATCCGGCATTTCCGACCAGCCTTCGTAAAAATCAATCGGTTGATCAATATCGGGATTCCAAACCGGTTTGGGGGTAACTCCAATCCCTTGAGTCTGGCACCCTCGGAGATTGACCATTGCCGAACCTTTGCTTCCGTCCACCTGCATCACAAACAAGTCGTCCCGGCGAACCCGCACCGTCCACGAACTGTTAAACTGGCAAAGAATTCCATTTTCCAGTTCCATGGTGGCATAGCAGGCATCATCCGCGGTGCATTTATAGGGGTTTCCCTGTTCATCAATCCGTTCACCGATGTGCGTCGCCCCCCGGCAGGAGATACTTTTGATCGGGCCAAACACATTGTCCACCAGGTAGCGCCAGTGGCAGAGCATATCGATCATGATACCCCCACCGTCCTCCTTTCGATAATTCCAACTGGGACGCTGGGCCGGCTGATCCTCATCATGCCCGGTAAATACCCAGTATCCAAATTCTCCCCGGACGGATAGAATTTCTCCAAAGAACCCCTGATTGATCAGAGTCTTCAGCTTCCGAATCCCCGGCAACCAGAGTTTATCCTGAACCGCTCCGTTCTTGACCCCAGCATCCTCACATAGTTTGGCTAATCGAAGAGCTTCCTCCGTGGTGACCGCAATGGGTTTCTCACAATAAACCGCTTTTCCCGCCTTCGCGGCCATCTCNACAAAGCGGGAGCGGTGTAGGGTGGAACTGGCATCAAAAAAGATTTGATTATCCGCATCCGCCAGAGCCTTTTCGATATTAGTNGTCCATCGACGTACTCCCGTTCTTTCGGCCAGCGCTTTAAGTTTGTTTTCGTTTCGGCCGGTAAGAATGGGATCAACCGTGATTACTTCATCGGNGGAAACCTGAATACCTCCCTGCTCCCGNATGGCGCAGATCGACCGGATTAAATGTTGATTGGTACCCATGCGTCCGGTGACGCCGTTCATAATAATTCCCANTTTATGTTCNNTCATAGTAGATTAAGTGTAATGTAAATAGGATTGTTTAATCGCTTGTAAAAATTCCTGAGTTCGTTTTTCCCACCATCGATTGGAGAAGACTTCGACTTCAATCATGCCTTTAAATCCGGAATCTTCGACCATTCCCCGGATACCCCGAAGATCAATACAGCCCTCCCCCATGAGTCCGCGGTCATTCAGTAAATCGGTGGTGGGAGTCATCCAGTCACAGACATGAAAAGCAAACAAACGGTCGGCTTCTCCGGCACGCTTGGTTTGCTCCTCCAGGTTGGGATCCCACCAAAGGTGATAAACATCATAGGCGATGCCGACCAAAGGATGATTTAACTTATCGCAGACATCATTGGCCGAAGCCAGGGAATTGATCGCGGAACGATCATCCGCATACATCGGGTGCAGTGGCTCAATGGCCAATTTTACCCCGAGCGACTCGGCGAGAGGCAAGGTGGCGGCGATCCCGTCCGTGATCTGCTTACGGGATTCAACCAGCGATTGGCCGGGCACGGCTCCGCAGACCAAAACCACAAGGGGGGCCCCCAGGGCGGCTGCATCCTCGATCGCTCGTTTATTATCTTCGATGGCATCAAGACGGGATTTCTCCTCGACGGCCGGATAAAATCCTCCACGGCAAAGGGAAACGATCTTCAAACCGGCTGCACGAATCGATTCACCGGCTTTCGATGGATCCCTACCTTCCAGCCATTGTCTCCAAACTGTAATTCCGGATACCCCCGCTTGGGCATAATGGTCGACCGCTTCTTCCAAGTCCCAACCCTTGGTGGTGATGGTATGCACACAGAGACGGGAAAAATCAGTNAGTGGATCNGCGNTCATGATGGAAAAGAATAAAAGGGAATATTCATACGCCCGGCAATCCGNAGTGGNCGNATCAGTGCCTCCTGCATCCGNGCNNGTTCNTNNCCNNCACGCAGATCAGGACANTCNGGATGGATCTCCGCAGAATCGATCACACCGAGCATTTGNAAAATCTCTGCGGTGCTNTGNTTATANCCGGCAGCACTTCNNTTNTCNTCNAGGCGGAANACNGAATCNTCNANTGATTGAAAGGCTTCNAATAATTTGTATACCCGGGAATCAAAATCATCTTTCCTCCAGTATTTTTTGGCTGCACAAATAAGTGGACAGGCGGACACCCCCGCTCCAATCAATAGTGGTAAGCCCATGCGGATGGCGGAAGCAATCCCGAAATCATCTCCGCTGTGGGGAACGAAGTCGAGTCCGAGGTCNCGGCACATCGATGCCCAATANAGAAAGTGCGGTTCATCNANAGTGGAAATTTTNCCACCNACAAATTTCTCATGGCCNGCCANTTGGTNTAAAAGCCAGGGCTCGAAGGGAGTGGCCCAGGGAACAAAAGCGGGCTCTAGAGCATGAACAAGTGCAGGCACTTCGATTTTTTCCGAAATTTTAAAATAGGCATCCCTTCGCCTCTCCGGGTCCAACGCATTGAGGGCCTGTGATGTCATGATCATTACTTCACAAGGGCCATAAGCCTGAGCAATTTCGAGATGCGGATGATAACAGGATGCCTCGAAATCTGTGGGTGATGCCCCCACTGCGGTGATACCGCTGATAAAAGACGCATCCGGGTATAGGGATCGGAAACGGATAATCACTTCCTCATAGAGTTGATTCGAGAGATTGAATACATAGCCCGTATCGGCATTGAGGACAAAAGTTAGATCTACCCCAAAATGTTTGGCACAGGTCATCATCCAATGAAGCATCTTTTCAAAACTGCCCCAATCCGGGTTCCCCCCCTTAAATGGAAGCAAAGCGGCCACGCAAAGGCGTGGGTTGGACTGGTCATCGATTAGATCCTCTTCCCGGGAATGTGCCCAAACGGTTTCGCTCCATTGGGAATCGGGTTGAAGTTGATCAGCTGTTCGAATCATAGTCTCTATTTTATCAGCTAATCGGTGATACCGTTAGGACAGAACTTGCATAATTAGCATTATTTAGACATTTTATTTGTCTTTATAAATGAATGAATTTCAGCCCATTTTTTTAGAAAACCTGCGGATTTCAATTCCGGGTTATTCCATTCTACGACTGGCGCATCATCGTCATACCCCAAAAAGCGACTTGATCGAAGAACATACGCATTCTCATTCCCAATTCCTTCTCTATTTAAGGGGACAGGGAATTCAGACTTATAATGGCGAACCCATGCCCGTAAGACGGGGTGCATTGTTATATTTCCCGCCTGATACCCCACATGGTTTTATAAAATCCATGAAAAGCCCTCCGCTATCGGTGGTAATTAACTTTAGAGAAAATAGAACTAAAAAATGGAAGGTAAAAAATAAAGTTTTATTACCTGTGAGACTTTCGGAAGTAGAAAGTATACTAAATCAGCTGATCCAATCCGTGGATCTTCATCAAGCTCATAGTATTTTGGCATCATCAAAAATATTACAAATATTTTCTCTCCTATTCGATGAACTCGATGAGGGAAATATTATAAATAGAGCAGTATTTCCAGTAACTGAAAAAGTAAGAAGATTGTTAAACGAATTACCCATTATTCCCAAAGCACCTAATGAAATCGCCCAAATTTTTGAAGAGGATTTAAGTTCACTTAATCGAAAAGTCCGTCGTGAATCAGCCCTCAATCTTGGAATTCTCCTCGATGAAGCCCGTCAGAAAAGATCCTATGAAGGTTTAAAAAGGGAAAACCTGTCCATTTCAAAAATAGCGTGGGATTGTGGATTTACTGATCCAAATTACTATGCCCGGTGGTTTCGAAAAAAAGTGGGTCAGTCTCCCCGTCAATGGAGAGAAGGAAATTCATAAACTATCCAAAATACCAAGCTATCTTAAAATAATAGGACAGGAGCATCTATTTTAATCTTGAAAGGAAACTTTAATTAGATTGTTTTTTTGCGATGAAATTACTCATATTATCGCTTTTTTGCTTTTCCTCAGTACTGCCCTTGCTAAAGGCCGAGCCTGAATCTAAGGAATTATTTGGGGAGAAATTTCCAAGTCTTGATCATCTTTCCACTGGTGAATGGTGGAAACGGGCAAGACCCCCGGAAGTCCCATCCAAAAAAGGGAAACCACCCAAAAGAATAATCGAATTAAAAGTTCCCAGAGATCAAGTGGTTGCCTTTGCCCTCTACACCCAGGATTCTGCCACACTCAAATTGACTGGACAGCTTTATCCTCTGATGCCCGATGAATCAAGAGAGGTTCGTTTGGAAACAAAGCAGGGCAAAGAATGGAAGGAGATTTCCAGGGTCAAGATCACCTATCCCGGATGGACTGCCCATTTTCGCATTTCAAACTGGGACTCAACCAAGAATGTACCCTATCGGGTCAGGCATGGTAAGAAAGCTTCGTTCGAAGGATTAATTCGAAAAGACCCGACCAATCAGGACACCATTGTGGTTGGAAATCTATCCTGTAATTCAAGCCGGACTAAAGGACCCCGTCCACAAATTATTGAAAACCTGAAAGCGATCAATCCCGATATGCTTTTCTTCGCCGGTGATCAAACCTATCACCATACGGAACATACTGCTGGCTGGATTGAATTTGGACTTCAATTCAGGGATCTTATCAAAGACCGGCCCACCGTGACCATCCCGGATGATCATGATGTTGGGCAGGCAAATCTATGGGGAGAAAGTGGAATTGTCGCCACTTCACCCGCAGGAAATAGTGGTGGATATTTTTATCCGATCCCCTATGTCAACATGGTTCAACGTCAACAAACCTGGCACTTACCTGATCCAGTGGATCCTAAAAAATTAAAAAGAGGTTTGGAAGTTTACTTTACCCGTTTACGGGTGGGTGGGATTGATTTTGCGATTCTGGAAGATCGTAAATTTAAAACCGGTCCCGCAGGCAAAATTCCTAAAATGGGACCCCGCCCCGATCATATCAATGATCCCGCTTATAACCGAGATGCAGTTAATCTGGATGGCTTGGTCCTGCTGGGAGACCGACAGCTCAATTTTCTCTCTGACTGGAGTCGGGATTGGGAAGGTGCCCAAATGAAAGCCGCCCTTTCCGCCACCGCGTTCTGTGGAGCGGTTCATATTCATGGAAATCCAAACAGTCGCCTACTTGCAGACCTCGACAGTAACGCCTGGCCCCAAAAAGGTCGGAACAAAGCATTGCATGAACTACGAAAAGCCATGGCCACCCATCTATGCGGAGATCAGCATCTCGGCGTAGTGGTTCAGCACGGAATTGAATCACATCGTGATGGACCCTTTGCCTTTACCAGTCCTGCTATCGTCAACACAATCTACGGACGCTGGTGGAAACCGGAGGACGAAAAACCCGGTCCCCGGCCCATTCCGGATTCTCCTCTCCCCTGGACCGGGGATTTTGAGGACGGACTGGGTAACAAGATAACCATGCATGCCTATGCCAACCCTGAGGACCGGAGTGACGAACTCAAACGGGCTGATGGATTTGGAGTCGCCAGATTCAACAAAAAAAATCGTACAGTTACTTTTGAATGCTGGCCCCGATTCTCCAAGGTTTCCGATGGAGATCAGGCCCAGTTCCCGGGATGGCCTGTTACTTTTAAAATGTCGGAAAATGACGGAAGGAAAGTAAAAGGTTGGCTACCACGATTAACTTTTTCTAAACCAAATCCCGTGGTTCAAGTTATCAATGATGAAACCAAAGATGTCTTGTACACCCTTAGGGTACAGGGGAAAAACTTTCAGCCGAAAGTTTATTCAATGGATTCGCACAGTGTAAGAATCGGGAAAGACCGACCTGGAAATGTGGTTTTTTCGCAAACAAAACCCGTACGGGATCCGAAAAAAGCAAAAGTGCTCTCTATTGATCCCTACTTATAAAAGAAATACACCGTCAATTATTTACCCCCATGATCGGTTTCACGTTTTAGCCGAGAAATGCTCTCTTTATTCTTGGAACCGAGGTAAGCAATAAGGTCTCGCAGATCATTCGGGTTAAGAGTAAGCCCTAAAGCAGGCATTGCAGAGATTGGAGGTGATACCTTTGACACCTCAGATTTTTTAAGTTCCTGCTTTTTCCCATCCGGAGAGACCACAACTAGAGAATCTTCCTCATCGGCTAAGATTCGGCCAATCAAAGCATCCCCGGAATTCATACTTATCGTCGAAAGTCCATAGCCTGGCGAAATTTCCGCGTTGGGATTAACCAGAGACTCCAAGAGTTTGGATGGATTCATCCGATCTCCCACAAGACTGAGTTCAGGCCCTTGTACTCCGCCCTCTCCCTCGATTTTGTGGCACTGGAGACAGGCTCCCTGATTGCGAAAAACTAGCTCGCCCGAACTCGAATCCCCCCCATGTAAACTTAAAGCATGAATTCTTCCTGCATCCCCTGCCGCATAAGTGGCTGCAACCTGATTTGCCTCGTCATTTGTACTATCTGAAAGGGATTGATATAGATCCAGCCACAATTCATTTCTCAAATTTAACTCCCGTAATTCCCAAAGATCTACCAATACCTCGGGTTTTTTTTCAGCAAGTACCGAAAAAATAGCACGGGCAACCAAGGGTTGATCCTCCTTGACTGCAATCATCGCTTTATCCACTGCCCCTTCGATTTCACGGGTTAGCATACCAACATAACTGACAGAACGAACCTCAACGCTATTATCTTCGACTAGTTTCAGGATCACTTGATTGTCCTCAGGATCATTGAGACTGAGAAGAGATCGTAAATTGGAGGCCCGGACCTCGGGGTTAAGCTTGGAATCCAATACCTGTTTCCGCAAGATTTCTGGGTTCATGGATATGCCTGCATCCAAGACAAATTTCCCTAGAAGGGAAACCAGCTTTGAAAGTTTTTCATTTTCCGCCATCTCCCGGATCGAATCCCCATAGGAATGTATCAAGTCTACCCGAGAAAAACTTGCTTTCAATGTTGGACGGTAGTGTCCCAAAACTGGATCAGTATCCAGTGGGATAGACCAACGCAGCAAGGCCTGCATGGCAAATACACGGACATCTTCCTTTAAATTATCATTGCTACAAAACTTAAGCAACGAATCCGCTGCCTCCTGACTACCAACCCGAAAACATGCAGCAATAATCCTAACCTGCTGATGGTAAGGAAAATCTTCGATCTTCAAGGAAATCAATTTTTTCCCGATTGGACTATCTAACAGGTTGGTGTCATAGATGGCTGAAACCGCCTCATTTCTAATATCTTTTGATTCATCATCCAGAAACGAATCAAGATGAGGATGGACGGAGCGGCGGCAAACCAAGAGGGCAAGCATTCGTTGCTCTTCCGAATCAATATCTGCGTACTTTAAAGTAAATTCAGGAGTGGCCAATCGGCTCAGTGACGAGAGGAATGCATGCCGTAATGTTACTTCAAAGGAAGAATCTTTGTTTATTTCAGCACGCTTAAAAAGGGCATGGATAACTTCCTCATCACCTAGATCACAAACACGGCCCAATGCTATGGCGGCTAAGGACACCACCCGAGAGGACGGATCATTCAATAATGAAAGAAGAGGAATTCGTGCGGAATGGAGGTTCACATCTCCACAAGTACGGGCACCATTTGCCCGTATTTCAGGGACTTCAGAACTGAGGCTGGCAAGTAGATGAGGCGCGGCACCTTCAAAGCCATTTCGGTAGAGTTGACCCAACCCCCAAACCGCGTGAAGTTTCCTATGGTTTCTGGCATCCTCGGATTCCAACACTCCCGAAAAAAGTTCGATAGCAGAAGCTCCTTTTTCAACCATGGCAAATTGAGCCGCTAACCGGACCCGCTGATCATCATGAGAAAGTAGAAACTCTAATTCTGGCATAGAACGGTTCGCAAAACCCTTCTTAAAAGTAAGAGCGGTTTCTTTGCCAATCAACTGCCTTTCGGGGTCACTTGGACGCATCACCTGAATAGTCCCGTTTTTATTGACTGACCACCCACCTCCATAATCTGCTAAGTAAAGATTACCGTCATAGCCGTGCTCTACATCACAGACTGCAACACCCTCGATCAGTACGGAACTATTTTCTATTTTAAAACTAGAATTCGCAGGCTTGAGAGAAACATGAAGAATGTTGGAGTTTTTGGCCGCACCTCGATAATTCGTAACGAGAAACCCTTTTTGTAAATCATCGGGTACGGTATTTCCTGATAGCCAAGTGACACCTGATGGTCCGTTGCCGAGATGACCGACTGGGGGGTAAACCCATTGAGGTTGCTCAGGGGTGTAAGTTTCAAACATTTTCTCCCCTACCCATACCGACTTACTTAGTTTAAAATTACCCCAGTCCAATGCATTGGCATAATGGTGGGGTGATTGATGGGACATATCCCATCCAGAATCAGAATTATCCAGCACATAGACAATCCGTGCTTTATCCCCGATATCTCCAGTGTTATCAAATGTGAAAAGGTTACCCTCGTCATCAAATGCCAACTCCTGTGGGTTTCTGAGCCCGTGTGCAAAAACCTCAAAATTTGTTCCGTCTGAATCACAACGAAAAACAGCTCCCCTGCCTGAAGCTTCAAAGATTTCCCCATCTTCCCTTTCGACATAAAATCCACGATCACCGATCGAAAAATATAAACGACCATCAGGTCCGCGGATAATTCCATGCAGATCATGCCCGATGAAAGAGACTCTCACCCCAAACCCTTCGACAATGTTGTCCATGGTATCGGCTACGCCATCGTCATCGGAATCGGAAAGTTTCCGAAGAGCAGGAATGCAGGTAAAGTAGGTAGCATTTCTCTCCGCCAAAACCGAAAATCCGATACCGTCCAAAGGCTTATCAAATGCATCAGAAAACAAGGAACGTTTATCAGCTACGAAATTCCCATCTGCATCTTCAAGCCTGATTAAACGGTCGGGAGTTTGTTCATACCATGCACGGTCTCGCTTATCTGTGTGAGCATCGTAAAGAGCCAAACGATCGGCGACGGTGCGGGAACGAAAATCGCCACGGATCATTTCACGGGCCCTCCTCAGATCGGGGACGCCAAACCAGAAGCGATTGGCTTCAGAAACAAAAATCCGCCCAAGGGGATCCATGTCCAGGCTGGCAGGATTTTCCACATGAGGATAGGCGGCCCAAGTATGACCCACATATCCGGGGTGTATAATTTTTCCACGAAAAGGCGTTGCTTCGTTACTCAGTGCAGGCATGCTCGCTTCATTTACTTCCAAAGGCTTGGCAACGCAGACGAAGGGAATCAAAACGACAATCTTAACAATATGACGAATATTCATAATATAAGTCCCAACTTATCGCTTTTTAAAAGTGGGACAAGAAAGACTTTTTCTCAATAATTAAATAAGTTATTCGAATCACCGCTAACAGGTTGTTTCATTTTGATGGGCAATCCTTATTCCTTTAGTTAGAATTTAAGAATGGACTCGCCAAACCCATACAGTCACTACATCAAAAACATCGCTCAAATGTTCCATGATGGGCTGTCTCTTCCACTTGGTGGCATGCCAAGACCCAAAGCGGTTAAGATTGTTCCATCTGCCCCGAAGATTCTAATCCTGGCCCCTCATCCGGATGATGAATGCGTGATGGGACCTTTACCCCTTCGGTTAATGAGGGAGGCAGGTTCTCAAGTAATTAATCTACCCATCACCTTTGGCAGCAACCCTGAAAGAAAAATTAAAAGAAAAGAGGAGCTACAAGCGGCCTGCCAGTGGATAGGGTTTAAACTGGAAACGATGGAATGCGGTGGCTTAGAGAATCTAAATCCTGAATCAAAAGAAAAAGATCCAGCATATTGGAATAAAGCAGTTTCCGAACTTGCTCAGACTATCAGACGAATAAAGCCAGATATGCTCTTCTTTCCTAATGCGACAGATTGGAACCGTACACATCTTGGAGTTCACATTATCGTAAAAAAAGCCCTATCTGAATTGGATACTTTCTCCACAACCTTAGTGGAAACTGAGTTTTGGGGGCAAATGAATAACCCTAACCTACTGGTGGAAAGCTCAACTGAGGAAGTGGCTGATTTGGTCGCTGCTTTATCTCATCACAAGGGAGAGGTTCAGCGGAATCCCTTTCACTTAAGACTACCTGCATGGATGCAGGATAATGTTCGCCGTGGTGCAGAGGTGGTGGGCGGACAGGGGGGCCTTGCACCCGAGTTTGATTTTGGCACGCTTTATAAGCTCACTCGGTGGGAGAACGGAAAACAGTACCGATTATGGAAAAAAGGTAAGATTCTTGCCCATTCATTGAAGAACGAAAGTGAGATTCTTTCACATCTCCAATAGATCCTACTCATTAAATTTTAAGTCACTCGCCAATATCTTTTGAGCAAATAATAGTTTTCCCATATTATCATAGGCTTCCAATTTGATCTGCGGAGTCTTCTTCCGCGTGTCAAACCGTAGTAAACAATATCCGCATGTTTTGTTATACCCCCAAACCAACCCATCAGTTTTTACGACCGAATGCACATGCTTATTGGTCAATCGTCCGCTCACGAACTCATATAAATCATAGCCATTTGGACGTTCTGTTTTTCGCAAATCTATTCGATGACGGTCAGCTGCAATAAGTAATACGCCTTCAATATTTTCATCTTCAATAAAATTAAAAATCTCTTCTCTTTCTTCAGGATAACCATCCCACGGATCCTTACTTCCAGGTTTAATGCCTTTAGAAAAGGGTACCGAGGAAGCGATTATCTTAAAGACTGCATTTGAATTTTTAAGGGTTTCCTTGAGCCATTTCTTTTGTACAGAGCCTAGCATGGACTTTTTTTTCAAATCCCGGTAATAACGACAGTCAAGCATGATGATATCGACCTTGCCTAAAGTAAAGCTATGCCAGCACCCGGGGTTCTTATCTCCTCCACCCATAACCGGGTTGTTCCAGTTACGGGTAAAATTGGCAAGCACCGGTTTTTTCCAGGTAGGCTGATTGATCAATGAACCAGGTACACAGTCATCGGTTCCAAAATCATGGTCATCATAAATCGCATGTATAGAGGAACCAGCAACTAACTTTCTCCATTCAGGACGGGAATGTCGGCGTGAATAACAGTAATTACCTGTCCACTTAACCTCCTCCGGATCGTCAATGTAAACATTATCCCCTAACATAAGCATGGCACGGGGTTCATGCCCCGCAATCAACTCCCAGACTTTTTCATACTCAGGAACAAATCCCGAACACCCACCAAAGGCCACGGTAAACTTTGATTCCTCATCGGGTTGCGGATAGGTGCGAAAACCAAAGTCCACACCTGGAATCTGAATTTTCTCGTTGTTTACAAAGACATTGTAAGAAAAATAAGTTCCAGGTAAAAGTCCATCCAGTTCAATTACACCGACGAAGCCGTTTTTCTGAGTTGTACGTATGGATTCACGACCAGAATGACCGGAAACTTCCACTGCCACCTCATGCGACCCGTCCGTGCGAAACCAAAAACTTGCACCTGTATCCGTAACCCTGCCCAACATAGGTCCATGCAATATAGGAGATGGGGAAACGGTTCTTTTCCACTTTTTAAAATCCGTATGTTCACGGAGTGGTCCCAACCATTCCCTCGGTTCCGCCAAAAGACGTTCAAAAGGAAGTCCCAAACGGACTGCATCTCGGGCTGAATCCAAAGCTTGTTCCACTTTTCCTTCATGCAAAAGGCACAAGGTCGAAATAAATCCTTTTTCAGCTGGGTCGGTATGCTTCTTTCCGTTCTTTAATTCATGGTACGCTTTTTCAATCTTATCTTCTGCCAAGTAGCGAAAGGCATTTCTTTCACGGTCATGCTGACCGAAGATAAAAGAAGTAAATAATCCTAAAAAAATAAGAATACGAATAAACAGATAAGGCGAGAAATTGATTCTATTCTGGGTCATGAAGTTTACTTTATTTCAATTTAAATAAAAATGTTAGAAAAAAATACTAAACNAGGAGTTCTTAAGTTAGGAAGTCCGCAACTTCTGATCCACATTGATTATTTAAACAGGCAGGTTCTTTTCCCAAAGATCATTAGGGGGGATTCTTCGACCACTGCTTGGGTTCTAACCATGAATATTACTCCTGCAAACACCGTATGCAATCATCTGAACTGGAACTTAACTTCTACACAAAACTGGGGATTCAGGAGTCTTACCTTTACAACTTCTTAGGCTGAATGAATATCATTGTCTTACTAGCAATTTACTTTTTGGAAATTCAAAAACCATTCCCTTTTATTGATGTCTTTATTCTCATCAGATACATATCAGCCGTCATGTAAAGCGTGGACCCATCATCTCCAAATGCGCAATTTGCCGTGCGTTGACCGGTCAGAACAGTACCCAAATGTTTACCCTTTGGCGAAAATACTAAAACGCCTCCGGGACCGGTAGCCCATATATTTCCATCCACATCCACTTTCATTCCGTCATTCCCCCCCTTTCGAGATCGATGTTTTTTTCGATATTCTGTGGAGTCAAAGAATAGCTTCCCCTTTTTTACCGTACCGTTTTCTTTCAGTTCATAAGACATCCAGATCGGGCGCGGACCATGGGAATTAGCAACATACAAAGTTTTCTCGTCAGGAGAAAGAGCAATTCCATTCGGCCGTTCGAGATCCTTGGCGACCAAAGTGACTTTCCCATTCTTGCGAAGAAGATATACTCCTTGATAATCAATTTCACGTTTTGGGTCCTTTTCTTTTTGAACAAGGCCATAAGGAGGGTCGGTAAAATAAAGTTCACCCTTTTGATTGTAGACCAAATCATTTGGACTGTTAAATCGTTTACCCTCGTACCTACCCGCGAGAGTCTCATAAACCGGCTTAGGTAAATCAATTGGTGTATTCATACGGGCAACCCGACGGTCTCCGTGCTGACAAATGATCAACCTACCTTTTTCATCGAGGGTCAAACCATTTGATCCAGACTCCCCCGCTCTTTTTTCTTTGGCCGTGTATCCGGATGGGTCCAGATAAACACTTGCACCCTTCCCTTCTTTCCATTTGTAAATTTTATTTGTGGGTACATCCGAATAAAGAAGAAAATCACCTTGGCGAATCCATACCGGGCCTTCAGACCATTCATATCCCTCTGCAAGAATTTCAATTTTGGCATCCAAAGGAATGAGTCGATTCATAGAGTCATCCAATCGCTCAACAGATCCGGTGGTGGGATAATCCTTAGCCAAAAGAGCATAACTAAAGATAAGGTTTAAAATAAAGAAGCTGATTATAACTGATTTTTTCATTGTTTGATATAACTTAAAGTTTCATCGCCATTCCGCCGCCCAGTTATGGGTGTGAACCTGGCTTTCAATGTGCCATTCACGGAGTTGATCCAAGAGTTTTTGCTTCACTCCGCTTGCGGCAGGTTCATTCCACAAATTCACTACCTCATCTGGATCATCTTTCACATTAAACAACTGTCCACATTTCATATGTAGGAAATGGACTAATTTCCATTCTTCATTTCGAATCATACTCATAAACTCTGTTTCCGTTAAGATGCCATCTTTGATTTGCTCAGCATAAACATAATCTCGAGGCGTCCATTCCTTACCCTGTAGTGCGGGCAGAATAGACTGGGCTTCAAAAGTGGGCGGAACCTCAATCCCAGCCATCTCAAGTATAGCTGGTCCAATATCCATATGTTGACACAAACCATCTATGGAACGACCGCCCTCAAAGATACCAGGTGCCCATACCACCATGGGAATTCGAGTTACTAAATCATACATAGTCCATTTTTGACTATGGCCATGATCAGTCAAACAGTCCCCGTGGTCCGAACTAAAGATCACAATTCCATTTTCCAGATAACCCTGTTTTTCCAGAGTTGATAAAATTTCACCCACCTTCTCATCAATCATACTTACATTCGCCAAGTAATATGCCCTTTGACGATGTCTTTGTTCACGGCTTGGTTCAAGGTCAAGCACAACGGAATCATGATCCACTTGATTATTATGTTTCCGTAAACCCTTTAATGGTTCAGGTAAACCATCGAGCTCCTTTTTCGTAACCTCCATGATCGGCAGGTCTTTTTTTAAATAAGGCTCACTAAATCGTTTCGTCGGGTCATAAGGAGGGTGAGGTCCAGGAAACCCAATCTGTAAAAATAAGGGTTCTGTCTTTGGATAAGCGTTTAACCACCAGGTAGCAGTATCTCCTACAAACATATCAGGATGCATATCCTCCGGAAGTTCCCAGTCAAAAGCGCCTAGAGCATCCTTGTAATCAGCCCGCTTACGATAAAGTTCGCGTTGCTGCTTAACCAGCCCCCGGGCTTTTAAAGCCTTATCCCATTCATCAAAATAATAACGTTCTTCCAAATAACGGTCTTTGTTCTCCACCACATACCGTTCATGAAAACCCAATGGAGTGTGATAAGGGTAGCTGTGCATTTTTCCCACATTTACACATCGGTAACCGGTTTCTGCCAACTGCTCAATCCATGAACGTTTCCAGGAATCCGCGTTTTTAAAAATTCCGGTGGTATGTGGATAATAACCAGTAAAAAGACTCGCACGGGCAGGTGCACAGGATGCGGCCGTTATGAAGCAGTTGTTGAAAGAAACACCCTCATTGACAAGGCGATCCATATGCGGAGTGTCCATATGATCATGACCAAGGGCAGCAATCGTATCAAATCGTTGTTGATCGGTAATGATAAAGATAATGTTTGGACGAGTATTCATTAAAATTTTGATTAAATTATATGTTACAGGCTGTTATGTCGGTTTGTACACAATTTCTTACTTCATTCCATCAATTTGTATTTCATGTAGATGGCATAGGTAGACCAATGTATGTTTTATGAACACTAGCTATCCTTAAGAAAATATAACCAAACTTTAACCGTTAAGAATTCGATCGTTAAGGGAAGTAAGCATGTTGGAATCCGGATAGTTTATAAAACTTTGGTATGTATTATTTGATTTTGCGAAAAATCATTAAAAATCAAACTCAACGCTCAACCCAAAATGAAAGAAATCTTTTAGACTTTGATCCCCTGCTAAGTTCGAATTCTGGTCAATGGCCCAACTACCTATTCCATGACCTGTCAGTGAAATGCTTTCTGTAAGTATTTTTGTTATTCCACTTCCCAGAGAGAAAAAATTCAATCCATTATGCCCGTCAGACACATAGCCTTCGTTCCAACCGAATGTTCCTGAGAGGGAAATATCAAGATCATCTTTAGGATGAAATTCCCGGATATTGGACCACTCATAAAAAGTACCCTTAGCATCCATAGAATGGCAGGCTTCCAAAGATGTCGTTAGATCAAAGGGCAAACCTTCATAAGTCATGCCTACGGACCACTCATCATCTGATTCTCGATCCTTGGCAAAAACCAAGTGGGTATAACCTGCGTAGATTTCAAAGCCATCAATTTCCTGAGTTAAAGCCAGGTTATATTGCCACTCGTCATACTGGTGATTGGACGATCTGCCATACCACACTCCGCCCGAGAAATGATCATAGCCAAATTCTAGAGCACCTGTCCCTAGGGATTTACCGTTTAAAGCGTCACGCCCTTCAGAGAAGTAACGGCTCTGCCAACCCATATGCACATGAGCTTCAAAAGATTGATGTGCGTGAATTTTCTCAAAGGGCTTACTTATCTCAGATTCATGGGCATAACATAAAAAATAAGAAGCCATTAAAACAAAAGCTTGAATGGAATAGCAAATTTTCAGGATATGCTTAAATAAAGCACAGGATCAACCCGCAACCAAAAAAAGAAATAATTACCCAATCAATTCCCTGATCACCTCGCCACCAAACTGACTTAATTGCTTATGTCGGCCGGCGTGATAGTAAGTCAATTTATTGTCGTCGAGACCAAGCAGGTTCAGCCATGTACAATGGACATCTCGGATATGATGGACGCACTCAACCGCCTCCGCTCCGATCTCATCGGTCGCACCAACCGTGTGCCCGACTTTGGTACCACCACCGGCAAACCACATCGTCATGGCCTTGGCGTTGTGATCCCGACCATAACTGGTGCCGCCGCCTCTGATGCCGTTATCCGGTGTCCGCCCGAATTCACCGCACCAAACCACCAAGGTATCTTCCAACAAACCGCGTTCCTTGAGATCGCCAAGCAAGGCGGCGATAGGTTTGTCGACCGAACGGATGAGTGAACCGTGAGCCCGTTCGATGTAGTCATGGCTATCCCAGTTCCCGGCATATGCCTGTACAAAGCGTACCCCTTTCTCCACAAGGCGCCGGGCCAACAGGCACTTACGGCCGAAAGAGTCCGTCTTGGAATCCCCAATGCCGTACGCCTCCTTGGTCTTTTCGGTTTCGCCTTTGAGGTCAAGGATACCGGGCACTTCCATTTGCATCCGATAAGCCAATTCATAGGAGGACATGCGGGCATCGAGCTCTCCCTGATCTGGACGGGCCGTGAAATGTTTGCCATTGAGCTTGGCAAGAAGGTCAAGGTTGTCGCGCTGGTCCTTTCGGGTGATGCCGGCAGGAGCATGCAGGTCGAGAATCGGACTGCCCTTGGGTCGCAGGGGGGTCCCTTGATGATCGGCAGGCAGATAACCATTGGACCAATTGGAGGCTCCACCCTGTGGATAGCTTGACCGCGGAAGGACCACGAAACCAGGCAGGTTGTCATTGAGCGTGCCCAAACCATAGGTAACCCAGGAACCGACCGCCGGGTCCCCTCCGAAACGGTTGCCCGTATTGATGTGATAACAGGCCGTCGGGTGGTTGACGGACTCGACCTGACAACCCCGATAAAAGCATAGATCGTCCACCCGTTCTTTGAGATATTTCCATTCGGAGGAAATGTCGGCTCCGCTTTTTCCAGCCTTGATAAAATCAAAGGGGCTTTGGACGAAATAGCGCTCCCCTGAGGACATGGCACTCTCCTTGTCTCCGCTTCGCTTGAATTTTTGCAAGTGGCGTTCCGCCAGGGCGGGCTTGGGGTCGAAGGTGTCTATATGGGATGGTCCTCCCTCCATCATCAGAAAAATGCAGCGCTTGGCTTTGGCGGGGTGATGGGAACCAATGGAATAAACCCCTTCAGCCTGAAGCATGGAAGAAAAAGCCAGCGAACCAAGCCCTCCGCTCAAGCCATAGAGAGCTTCGCGACGGGTCAGGCTGGCAACCAAATTGAAATGATCGTTCTTCATGCTGCGGACTTTATTTAATCAAGATAAGAGAATTCGTTCAAGTTGAAGATAACCAGACAAACATGGGCAAGCCCTCGGGTCNTGGCAGACACCTCACTTCCNTGGAGGTCNGGCTGATAGGANTCGTAGACTGGTAAAATCTCCCAGAAGTCGTAGGGCTCACCTGTCTTCTCGGCCATCACTGTACGCTTAATCTTACCATGATAAACCTTGGGCTGCGGAATCTTCTTTCGTTCTGCCTGGGTGGCTTGCGACCAGCGCTCGAGACAAGCCGACAATTCGTCCGCTGAAGCCGATCTTCCGAGTGCAAGAGAGAAAGCCCGTTGAATCACGGCCGGTTCGTTTTTCCTTTCCTTCAGGAGACGAGCGGCGAAAGCCAAGCTGCGGTCATGGACTTCCTCCGCGTTCAACAAAGTCAAGGCCTGAGGGGCAACGGTGGAAGTTTGCCNGAGTTCGCAGGAGGCTTCGGGTCCGGGTTGGTTGAATGCCTCCAGNAAGGGATCACGCAAGCCNCGGATNTTCTCGGCATAAATTGTCCGCCGGTTTCTTTGNCTTGGCAAAGGATCNGGCTCATAGACCGATGCGGTNCCCCCCATGATTTGCCGGGGCTGAAAAGCTACCTCCGGATTAAGGTCGGGCCGGGNGGGGATTCCTCCAACTTTGNANTTCAGTTCGCCGCTTGCCAACAACATCGCGTCTCGAATCTCCTCCGCAACCAAACGACGGGGAATAAAACTCGCGTAAAAAAGTCTTTTGGGATCTTTTTCCTCCAAGGAATCGGAGTCAGGGTGCCGACTGCTTCGTCGGNAGGTNTNGGAGGACAGAATTAATTGGTTGAGCTTCTTGACCGACCATCCGTTCTTCATAAACCAGTCCGCCAGGTAGTCGAGCANGGCGGGATGAGTAGGCAACTCCCCGGTTCCACCAAAATTGTTGGGGTTCCCGGCAATCCCACGCCCAAAATGCCAGGACCAGATCCGGTTGACCATGACCCGGGCGGTCAGGGGGTTTTTCTCGTTCACAATCCACTCGGCAAGGGCCAACCTGCGCTTGCCTTTGCCTGCGGGGAATGGACGCGGGTTCATTCTTCCAAGGGATTCGGCGGCGCTCAAGCCACCGGGACTCACCGCATCCCCTTGGGAATAGACGCTACCTCCGTCATAAATAACATCCGGATCAAGATAACCCTTTGCCCAAGGATCATCAGGTATGTTCAATCGACCTTGAACATTTCTCATAACTACGGTCTTCCCCGTAAAAACAGCATGCGTAAACGGCTCTACCCGATCGAGTTCGATACGGTGACGGATCAGGTTTTTAAAAATGCGCGATTNGGAGGCTTCGTCTCCTGGATCCAAACCGTTGTCCCCGACCTTGGCATCTCCACTCTCCACCTTTTTCAATTGGTGGATCTTTTGCTGAAGTTTCTTTTCCTGTTTTTCGTATGAGGAAACCTTGGATTGGACTAGCTTGGCGAAGGATTCAAAGCCCTCCTTGGACTCCGAAGAGAGAAAGGGAGCCTNGCGTTCGGCGAACTGGGTAGTCGAAAAAACAGCCATCATTCCATAGTAGTCACGGGTTGGTACGGGATCGAATTTGTGATCGTGACATTTGGCACATTGCATGGCGTGGGCGAGAAAAGTCTGACCCACAGAGTCTGTAACATCATCCAACCACATTTGGCGGGTTTCCTTGAACACGCTCATGCCCGTTTGTTCCCATGGACCCATGCGCAAAAATCCGGTGGCCACAAGATTCTCGGAATTGCTTGGATCCATCTCATCCCCTGCAACCTGTTCCTTCACGAAACGGTCGTAAGGTTTGTCGTTGTTGAATGAGCGTATCACATAATCGCGGTAGCGCCAGGCGTTGGGCCGGGCATAGTCGTTGGCAAACCCGGCGGAGTCGGCATANCGGGCNACATCCAACCAATGCCTCGCGAAATGTTCGCCGTAATGAGGAGAGGCCATCAACTCTTCCGCATNATCAANAAGTGTATCTCGAGATTTACCGANCTCACGCTCGAACTTGATCGATTGAACGGGATCGGGAGGCAAGCCCGTCAACCCAAAGGACATACGNCGGTACAATTCGAGGGGAGATGCATCCGGGGCGGGATCAAGCCCGACTTNCTTNAGNTTNCGGTTCACAAACCAGTCGATCGGNTNCTTGNCCTCGGGNACCTCTTCCACTTCTAGGGGACGGTACGCCCAGAGTTTCTTGGTTTCATAGCGACGATTCTGCCAATCATCGGACAGAGCCTTCGAGGTAACNACCTNTTCCCCTTCGGCATACTTTTTTTGAATCAGGGCAACCCGTTNTTCACTTGGCCAGGGAGCTCCTTCGTCAATCCAGTCCCGAATCCACCAAGTCTGCTCTTCCGTTAATTTATCCGCTTCCTTGGGGGGCATTTCCATGTCCTCTTCCACCCGGGTGGANAGAATATAGAGAAAGCTTTTGTCACCCTTCCCTGGAATCAGGACTTCCTGCTCGTAAGTTTCCCCACCGAGGAGAAGCGATCCGCGCGTACGCATGTCAAGATCACCCTTGATCTTCTTGGGGTCGTCCCCATGACAAGCCATGCACTTCTGAGCAAAGAGAGGCTTCACTTTGAGGGAAAAAAGCTTCTCACCATGCGAAACATCTACGAAGGCAGGTAAAGTGACCCATCCAATGGTCAGGTAAGAAAGGATGAAAAATGAAGATTTGATAACCATCTCTTTTTAAAGCTTCAAAACGGAGGTTTCAACCAACAAGGTTCTTTTTTCATCACTTTTTAACGATTGCTTCACAACTGCTCACTCCCTTCGCCGAGGAATCTGGACAGGAAAATTTCCGACAAAGAATCTCTTTGTCTCATTGTATGTCTCGTAAAGTTTTCTTGAAGTGGTTATCCGCAGAGCGGATCATTTGCTCAAACCAAACTTGCTTATTCAGAAAGCCGTGCGGAGCTCCTTTTATCACTTCAATCTCCGAAGATACTCCATGAGCACTCAGGTGTTTTCTGAATTTAGTAGCCCGGGTACTTTCATCGTCCGTCTCCCCGGTGATGAACAAGAAAGACGGGTCGCCTTTGTCGAGATGTTCCAACGGGGAAGCGAGGCGGTACGCCTTCGGGCGTTCTTCCTGGGAACCACCCATGAACTGCTTCCAGATCAAGCGTTGCTTCGAAACCACACGGGTACGCTCGGACAGGAAGTCGGTTTGGGCACCCATCGGAACAGCGGCTTGAATACGACTGCTGTAGGCCGGGTTACCGCCTTTCCCCTCCAACTCGTCAACCCCGTGTGAAGTAGCCAACAGGGCGGTCAAGTGTCCGCCTGCGGAAAGCCCGATGGCACCGATTTTATCGGCATCGATTCCGAGTCCCTTGGCATTGGCTCGCAGGAAACGGACCGCGGCTTTGCAATCTTGAATGGCGGCGGGGAATGGAGCCTCTCCGCTCAATCGGTAGGATATGGTGGCCGTAACATAACCGCGGCCAGCCAACGCCTGAGCGATCTTTGCGTGGCTCGTACGGCTTCCTTTGGCCCAACCCCCTCCATGGATGCAAACGATTGCGGGAAGTTCCCCCCAGACTCCCTTTGGTCGATAAAGATCCATTTCCAAGGTGCGGTCTCCATACTTCGCATAGGTCAGATCCAGTTTGGCATGCAGTCGATCCAAGGTGGATTGCGGAACCTGTGTTTTTCCATCAGGCGCCAAGGAAGCGTTTACTCGACCGGGCGGGCGGGCATCGGCCAGCATTTCCTCCTGAAACAATACCGACATACCCCGCAACTTGCGAACGATGTCCCGGTTACGAACGATTTTCGTCTCCCCGGGATCGGTGGACAGATCGTACAGTTCCAGGCTTGGGTTCAAATACATCTTCCAGTTGCGCCAGCGTACGGCGGACAAGGCGCCATGGCTCCCATGATAAAAAAAGGCATCGTTGTATTCGTGTCGAAGAATGATCTCTTTCCATTCCCCGCCCGGGTTCCAAGTACGCCTGAGCGGAATGTCCGCATTGAGCGATTTCTTCATGCCCGGGGCAGGAACGAACTTGGCCTCTCCCTTCAGGACCGGGACAAGGTCGCGGCCATCGATGACACGGTTTTGGGGAATCTTGATTCCCGCAAAGGTGGCAAGAGTGGGATACCAGTCCATGGCGCGGGTAACGGTGGATGACTCCAACCCAGCAGACAATCCAAGTCCCGGTCCCCATGCGATTGCGGGCACCCGGATGCCTCCTTCCAAAGTGGATAGCTTTCGTCCCCTGATTTTCTGTTCCGGATTTCTTCCCGGTCCCCGCCCGTTGTCAGAAGTATAAATGACCAGCGTATTGTCCGCAATTTTCAATCGTTTAAGCGAATCAAGGACTCGTCCCACGTTGTGATCGAGTTCCTGAATGGCATCGCCGTATTCGCCCCAATCCGAAGTTCCCTTGAATTTTTCGCTGACCCCGAGTGGAACATGCAGCATGGTATGGGGCAAATAGAGGAAGAACGGTTCCTCCTTGTTGCGTTCGATGAAGTCAATGGCTTCGTCGGTGTAAAGCTTTGTCAGTTCGTTCTCATCCGCCGGACGCTTGACNACCTTGCCGTTGCGCATCAGGGGCACGCCTCCCTTGTCCTCGAAAAAGACCGTCTCCACTGGGTCCAGATTGTGCAGTAAACCGAAATAATGATCAAAGCCCTGGTTGCGGGGAAGAAAAGGTTCCTGGAACCCAAGGTGCCATTTTCCGATGCAGGCGGTCTTGTAGCCGTTGGTCTTGAGCAGTTCCGCAAGGGTCAGTTCATCGGGATGAATCCCGNTTGGAGAATCCGCCCGGTGGACCCAGATTTCATTGCCCACGCGTCGCGGATAGCAACCAGTCAGCAAGCCCGCCCGGGAAGGACTGCAAATCGGTGCGGCGGCATAATAGTCCGTGAAACGGATACCCTCCTTCGCCATGGAATCAATGTGAGGGGTTTGCACTTCAGCCGCTCCGTAACATCCAAGATCGTAGTATCCCTGATCATCAATTAAAATAAAGATAAAGTTCGGCTTCCTGGCCTCAGCCCAATTGGGAATTAAAGCTAAAAATAACAAGGAAAGAAAACAATTTTGAAGTTGTGACATAATGAAATACCCGTGCTGAATCGATTTTAATTACCTATTCCAAACCATTCCTTATTCGAACCTCCATGCATAAAAAGTCGGTCTTCGGCACTTGCGAGGATCATTCCAACCATGGCATTTCCGATGGAAGAAAGCCCCAAGTACTCATCCCCACCAATATTTCTTTTTCCACCGAAATAAACAGCCCCGCCCTGGGGCAATCGGGACAATTCCAGGTAGGGCATCCATTCTTTCATTATTCTGCCATGGTGATTGAGGGAGCCCTGCTTGATCCCGGAAAATCCAAAAATTAGTCCGATCGAAGACATCGCATGGGCATGCCGCATCCTGCCGTTTAACTGAACGAGGGATTCAGCGAGCGAGTTCGCAAATTTCTTTTCCCGTTCTGCCACAATAAGTGCGGTAGCCATCGCACCTGTTCTTGCCGCAATATCCGGACTCCAGGGTGCCCGGGAGGAATATCCTAAAGCACCGGTCTTGGGATCAAGTGACTTCTTTACCTCGGAAAAAGAATCACTCCAGGATTTCTCATTAATTGGATACCCACATTTTTCAGCCAGTGCCCAAGCCAAATGTGCCTGAACATTAATGACGATCAGTCCACCTCCGCTGTAAGGAATNGAGNAATGGTGCCCCATGGTGCCTTTCTCGGTCACTCTCTTGGCCAGTAAATCACAACATTTCTTAAGCTCGCTGAAATAAGTTTTGTCGCCAGTGGCTAACTGATATTCCGCAAGCAAGATTCCACTCGAGGCAGTCTGCCAATTTTTGGGCCCTTTCTTAGGATCATTTAAATCGATCGAATCAATGCTGGCCTTTTTTACAAACTCGATTGCTCTCTTGATCGAGGAAAGATGAGCAGGGTCGTTATTTGCCAAGAGTACCAACCCGCAAAATGCAGTGGTATAAACATCCGCATCTCCGCCCACCCCCGGTTGCCAACGGCCCGATTTTTGCTGAACCCTGACCAGATGGTTGGAAATATCTCCTAGAAACTTTTTTCTTTTGTGACAGGTAATCGGAACTGTCAGCGAGAAAGACTGACTCGAGGGTAATTTAACAGATAAATTAATTAATTTGGATTCTCTTCGAACCTCAAGAGATAGAAGCGGGTTGGGCAAGGAAGCATTGCGATTTAAACTAATACCCAGCAGGGACTGGGGGCCTTCCAGTCCGCTGTCTGTTTTTTTTGAAAACGACTTGGGATACTTTCCATCTATCCGTACCAATCGGTCACCAACGAGAAGTCCGGAACTTTCGGCAGTTCCACCCTTTCCTACATCCGTGATAAGGATTTCTTTATCCCCATCTTTCAGTCGACCGGTTGCCTCAAGTACTCCCAATGGAAAATCATGATGATCTCCGTTTTTACTATTGATTAACTTCGGTCGGTAAACTGACTGACCACAAAGCATGGACGAAAAGAAAAGGCAGATGGCTAGGCAAGATACAAGAGTATACATGCACCAATTTTTTGGTTTCAGACCTCCGAGGCAAGCGAATATCCGAGTAATTAAAAATTCTGCTTAACCAAGCTTGGAGAAGACCGAGGACAATGTATCCTTGGCATCGCCGAATAACATATGGGTGTTATCCTTGAAATAAAGGGGGTTCTCGACCCCGGAATAGCCCGCAGCCATACTTCTTTTCAACGCAATCACGGACTTGGCATTCCAAGCCTCGATCACGGGCATCCCGGCAATCGGACTGCTCGAATCTTCGAGGGCGGACGGATTAACAATATCATTTGCCCCGACCACGAGTAAGACATCCACCTCGGGTAGATCATCATTGATCTCGTCCATTTCAAATACGATATCGTAGGGTACATTGGCTTCAGCAAGTAAAACATTCATGTGCCCCGGCAATCGTCCAGCCACCGGGTGAATCGCAAAACGAACATTCACATCCTTCCCTCTGAGTGTCTCAGTAATATCCTTGACCACATGNTGAGCCTGAGCCACCGCCATTCCATATCCTGGAACGATCATGACTTCCTTCGCTTCTTTCAATTCCTCCGCCACCTCATCCGCACTGGTCTCAGTAATCGATCCCTCTATTTCCGATGCGGTAGTGGNACTGCCTCCCGCAGTCCCAAACCCTCCNAATATCACATTACTCAGGCTTCGATTCATCGCCTTGCACATAATGTAGCTAAGTATAGCTCCGCTACTTCCAACCAATGCCCCGGTGATAATAAGTAAATCATTTTTTAACATGAACCCAGCCGCAGCCGCNGCCCATCCGGAATAACTGTTCAACATGGAAACCACCACGGGCATATCCGCCCCTCCGATTGCAACAATCAGATGGACACCAAGGACAAAGGAAATCCCCGTCACGATCAATAAGGTCACCCATGCATCGTCATGGCCCTGTACAAGAAATTCCGAACCCAACCAGATTGAAACCCCAACCATTCCTAAGTTTAGCATATGCCGGGCCGGGAGAAGAAGAGGTTTGCCACTTAGAGAACCTCGAAGTTTACCAAACGCAACAACGGAACCAGTAAAAGTGACCCCACCGATAAAGACCCCGAGAAGAATTTCTACATCATGAATCAAGCGATTGGTTCCTTCCAGTAATTCATGACTCGGATCCAGGAAACTGGCCATACCCACCAGAACTGCAGCCAACCCCACAAAGCTGTGAAGAATTGCAACCAGCTCGGGCATTGAAGTCATTTCCACCCTTTTGGCCAATACTGAACCAATCACAGCCCCTCCAATCATGAGTGGAATTAAAAATTGGAAATTGATTACACCCGCTTCCTCGTTCAGGGTAAGTTTCAAAAAGGTGGCAAGAATCGCCAAAGCCATCCCAAGCACTCCGTAAAGGTTTCCTTTTCGTGCACTTTCTTGTTTCGAAAGTCCGCCCAGGCTAAGGACAAAAAAGATTCCCGAAACCAAATAAGCAGCCGTTACGAGTCCTGTAGTCATTCCTTACGAAACATCTTGAGCATTCGGTGAGTAACGAGAAAGCCACCCGCAACATTGATCGTCGCCAGAAAAATTGCGACCCCTGCAAGAATACTCTTCGTCTCCATCCATGGCTGTGCCCCGGTGACAAAAAGCATGCCCCCTATCAGTATAATTCCACTGATCGCATTGGTGACGCTCATAAGGGGGGTGTGAAGGGACGGAGTAACATTCCAGACCACCATGTATCCGACGAAACAGGCCAGTACGAAAACGGTCAATTGATCGAGAAAATCATTATCAGCCTTCCATCCCAGTGCAAGAAGTAGGAGGCAAAGCCCTCCCAGCATCAGTCCAGGCGAAAAAATGGATTTCTTTTCTTCGACCGGTTCATTGATCGACTTTTCTTTTGGTTTTACAGGTTGTACGCTTACCTCAACTTTGGGTGGTGGCCAAGAAAGCTTTCCTTGATCCAAAACCAGGGAACCACGAATGATTTCATCTTCCTGATCAATCTTATATTCATCAGTGGAGCCGAGAAGTTTTACCAACTTGACCAGATTATTTCCGTACAAACGGCTCGACTGAGTGGCCAACCGCGACGGTAAATCCGTATACCCAAGAATCGTAACCCCGTGGGCAACAATTCGCTCACCCTTCTCTGTCAGTTCGCAGTTCCCGCCCCCTTCAGCAGCAAGATCAACAATAACCGAGCCTTGCTTCATGCTCTTCACCATCTCCTCAGTAATTAGAACAGGGGATTTTTTGCCCGGAATCATTGCCGTTGTGATAATTACATCAACCTCCTCTGCCTGTTCGGCAAAAAGTTTCATTTCAGCCTCGATAAATTCCTTACTCATCACTTTTGCATACCCACCCGAACCCGCACCATCCTCCTCAAAATCAAGCATAAGGAAATCTCCACCCAGACTTTTCACTTCCTCCTGCACCGCGGGTCTTGTGTCAAAAGCACGAACAATTGCACCCATATTCCGGGCTGCCCCGATTGCTGCCAAGCCGGCAACTCCTGCACCGATTACAAGAATTTTCGCCGGAGGTACTTTTCCGGCAGCCGTAATCTGCCCGGTAAAAAACCTTCCAAACTCATGGGATGCCTCCACCACTGCTCGGTAACCCGCAACATTGGCCATGGAACTTAATGCATCCATTGACTGGGCACGGGAAATGCGGGGAACACAATCCATCGCCATCCAATTGATCTGTCTTTGCCCCAGTGCTTGCAGAAGGTCTTCATTGCGGGCGGGATAGGCAAAACTTATCAGAGTGGCACCTTCCTTAATCAGTCCAACCTCTTCCTTCGAAGGCGGATTTATTTTAAGCAATAGATCCCCTTTTGCCCAAAGTTCTGATTTTTCCTTCGAAATTTTAGCACCGGATTGAATATAAAGTTCATCAGGAAAATTTGCTAAATCACCTGCTCCGGATTCTATCCATACTTCATACCCCAACTTTTGAAATGCAGAGATATTATCCGGACTAACCGCAACCCGTTTTTCGGATGGCAAAGCTTCTTTAGGTACGGCTAATTTCATGTAGGCAAGTGTCATGTAATGGAGTTGCCTAAATAAAGGAATCTGTAAAGAAAAAGTTCTGATTAATTTCTAATCTCTGCTGAAATTTTTAATTTCTTGCGGGAAGAAATGCAAGATAGCCACAAGAATTTTATTTTACTGCTCGTCATTATTCACAAACTTCGATACTGTGAATAACTTCAGCCAAGTTTAAGAACAAGTGCTCACCAGTGGTAAAGATGGAATATGGAGTATGTGGGCAAGCGTTCGACCTTTTTGGCAGATACATTAAAGCAAACGAACCTACACGCCCCATGAACCAAGAAAATGAAATACCAGAAGCCGCGGGTACGCCCAAAGGCTTTGACGAAATGGGATTGGCTGAACCAATCCTTCAAGCCGTCCGTAAAGCAGGCTATGAAACGCCCTCCCCCATTCAGGAATGCTCAATTCCTCCAATATTAGAAGGAAGAGATTTATTAGGGGTGGCCCAGACTGGAACCGGAAAGACTGCAGCCTTTTCTCTTCCTTTACTNTCACGNTTAGATGAATCTGTAAAAGGAGCTCAGATTTTAGTCCTTGCTCCAACCCGTGAANTGGCTCTTCAAGTAGCNGAAGCNATGGANGGNTTNGCTGAAAANTTNTCNANACTNCGNGTNGTNGCNGTCTATGGAGGAACCGGNTANGGNGAACAGATNNNNGANTTNAAAANAGGAGCNCAAATCGTTGTAGGTACACCCGGTAGGATTATGGACCATATCGAGAAGGGATATTTAAAACTCGATCATCTTCAAGCACTCGTCCTCGATGAAGCCGATGAAATGCTCAGCATGGGCTTTATTGACGACATCAAGTGGATCCTTGAACACACNCCNNNCGAAAGNCANACNGCNCTNTTNTCNGCNACCATGCCCAAGCCNATNCANNGGCTTGCNGANCANCTANATGCAGGATCCCGTTAAAATTACCATCAAGGTAAAAGCNGAAAACTCTCCTAATATCCGTCAGCACTTCATCAAGGTCCGTCAGCATGAAAAACGGGACATGCTTCTCAAACTTTTGGAAATCGAAAAATTCGAAGCCATGCTCATTTTTGCACGCACCAAAAATGCCACCATGGAAATTGCCGAAAAATTACAAGGGAAAGGATATCCTGCGGAACCGCTTAACGGGGATATGCCCCAAAACCTACGGGAGAAGACCGTGGACCGCCTAAAGCGAGGTAAGATCAATGTGCTTGTGGCCACCGATGTCGCGGCACGCGGTCTGGATGTCGACCGAATTTCTCATGTTCTCAATTACGATGCTCCCTTTGATTTAGAGTCCTATACCCACAGGATTGGAAGAACAGGAAGAGCTGGTCGTGAAGGTGATGCCATCATTTTTGTCACCAACAAAGAAATGCGCATGCTTAAAGCGATTGAGCGAACCCTTAAAGTTCCCTGCGAACAGTATATTTTCCCAACCCTTGAAGAAATGAATGAGCGCCGGGAAGAGGAATTCTTCGCCCGCATCGAAGAAGGAATGAAAGGNGAATTGGGNGANTATCGNAAAGCNNTNCAAAGACTGGTCGAAGAAACCAGTAAAGACACNCTCGATATTGCAGCATCCCTGGCCTTTCTAGCNGCCGGAAAAAAACCTCTTTTTTACGACAGTATGCCTAAGATAGATTCGAAAAAGCCACGAAGAGAAGATCGCAGAGANCGAGATCGTGGAGATCGTCGAGATTTTTCTTCTCGTGATGAGGGTCGNTCCGANCGGCGGTCATTCAAGGATGATCACCTTCAGAGTTACCGCCTCGAAGTAGGAGAGTTCCACG
Source organism: Verrucomicrobia bacterium TMED44 (assembly GCA_002168015.1). Lineage (GTDB taxonomy): Bacteria > Verrucomicrobiota > Verrucomicrobiia > Opitutales > Seribacteraceae > Seribacter. The sequence goes on along the minus strand of NHCX01000051.1, from coordinate 5,546 downwards.
GTGCTCAAAAAGGAGACATCGTGGGAGCCATCGCCAATGAAGTGGGAATTGACCCCCGAGAAATGGGTAAAATCCGGATGTTTAAAGATCACACCTTTATCGATTTACCCAAGGATATGCCCAAAGATATATTTGAAGCCTTAAAGACCGTTTGGGTGCAAGGTCATCAAATGAATATTTCGATAGACAAAGGACGCCCCCGTCCTGGAGGTAGCGGTGGAAAATTCAAAAAGAGTTTCGGNAAAGGAAAAAAATTTGGTAANAGCAATGATTTCCGTAAAAAGTCAAAACCTCGTTTTCGAACTTAAAAAAAATCTTACTTTGCAGTTACCCACCGGACTGCATTCCCGAGCATATCTAGATACTCTTTAGTCGACATAGTCGAATTATGATGCCCCAGGGTGGTGGAAAAGATTCTACCTTTGCCATGAGTGTTTACCCAGACACAAGCTTGTGGCTCTTTAGGATTTTTGTTTGCTCCGTTATCACCATAGGCAAGAACCGTGGTACCTTCATAAACTTGTTGGACATTATATAATTCTCCTTCTGGAGTCATCCAACCGTCTGGCATATCTTTCATGATGGGATGGTTGGCATGTTTTTTTACCTTATTCACCGTAATCGCTGCCTTAGGTCCATGCCCCTTGGAACTCGCCCCAAGCATTTCGGGCCAGGCTTTCTTTTCACCTTCCTTAGCGGGAATGCTCCAATGATAAGAATGCATTGCACAATGTAAGGCGATCGCAGGTTTACCCGTCTTGTGAACATCGGTAATGGATTTAACGAATGCTGCATCCTTCTCATGAGCAAAGCAATGGTTGTAGACAACATAGTCATATCCATCCGCCCAACCTGACTGACTAAGCTTGGCTTTACTCTTTTCCTGATCCATTTCAAAAAAGATATCCCATTTAGTCGGCACACGCTCACTGATCCCCTCGCTGATAATATTCTTCTGCTTGGGATAATCATGACAGCAGCCACCGGTGATCATAAAAGCTTTGAGGGGCTTTTTCTTACCATGATGGTCGGCAGATACAAGCAGCGTGGAAAAAATAAAGAGCAGGCTGGTAAAGAATTTCATAGGTGTAAGTTTTTGAATATCGCAATCATTCGATGCGAGGATTGTTTTTTTGACAAGCACGGAATGTTACTCTGCCGAAATTTGCCATTCGAGACGACGGGCAAATTGAGTAGAGACTCCAGCTTTTGTGTCGCAAATTAACAGAAAAAAAACGCAAAATTGCCTANTTTTAGCTTGTTTACACTTTTCATGAGAATAATAATTAAAAATATGCNAAAGTTGCCAAAAATTTGCTTTCAATTGATCATCGCCTTGATGGTTGCNAAATTGATTGTTCTTGATGCAGCAAATTCCCCCGAAACNANTACTTCTTCNACAAGGAAATTTTCAAAGGAGGAGAAGGAATGGTGGGCCATCCAACCATTNNGAAGTCCAAAGGCNCAAACNGAAGGTAACCCAGTCGATTATTTCATCCAAAGGAAACTGGATAAACAAAACCTAGGACTTTCCNGACAGGCTGACGCCTATGAATTCATTCGNCGGGCAACCCTTGACNTGACCGGNCTTCTNCCTNNTTCCANGGATGTNCTGNGCTTTGCAGAATCNTACAAAAANAACCCAATACTGGCCAAGGAGACTCTGATCGATAAACTTCTGGCTTNGTCCGCTTATGGTGAACGCTGGGCGACTCACTGGCTCGATGTCGTCCGTTTTGCCGAGTCTGACGGGTACCGGGANGATGCCTTTCGTTCNACCGCTCATCATTATCGCGACTATGTCATCAGGAGCCTGAATCAGGACAAACCCTACGATCAGTTCGTACGCGAACAACTCGCAGGAGACGAGATAGAACCTCAGGACTTTGATCATATGGTTGCCACAGGNTTTTTAAGGCACGGGGTTTATGAATGGAATCAACGAAATGCCCGNATGCAATGGGAATTGATCCTCAATGAAATGACCAATGTGACNGGTGAGGTTTTCNTGGGGTTGGGGATGGGATGTGCCCAGTGCCACGACCATAAGTTCGATCCCATTCTGCAGAAGGATTACTATTCCCTGCAAAGTTTCCTTTCCAGTGTTTGGTGGCCAGAGGATCAAAAACTAGGTAAAAAAGAACAACTTGAGGAATTAAAAAAATGGGAAGAGCAGACCTTTCCCNTCCGTNCTCAAATCGAGCAGATCAAAAAAGAACTTTTCCGCGGTGACGAAAAGTCGGTGGTTAAACAATTCCCGGAGGATGTCCAAAAGCTGTATTATAAAAAGAAAGAGGAGAGAACTACCTATGAACAGCAACTTGTGGAAATGGTGAACCGTCAGGTATACAGAAAATGGANACGTACGAAGTGGGACGAAAAAATAAAAAATAAAAAGGATCTAAAGAAGAAATATGAGGATTTAAATCTTCAACTGGCCAGTTTTTCGCCCAAGCCCTCATTGCCTCAGGCATTCATCACCACCGATCTATCAGNAAACCCTGCAAGGACCTACATCCCNGGCCGAAAAAAAGANGAAACCACCCCTGCTTTTCTTACCCTCCTCGGNCTNCCCAANCCGGAAGTGCGTAAAACCCCGCATNGTACCACCGGACGCCGNCTGGCGTTGGCCAACTGGATCACTTCGCCCGAAAACCCCCTTTCCACCNGGGTAATCGTCAATCGGGTCTGGCAAAAACACTTTGGACAGGGNCTGGTTAGCACCGCCAATGATTTTGGCTTTTTGGGCGAACCACCCTCACACCCTGACCTTCTCGACTACTTAACCAATTACTTNTTGGAAAATNACTGGAAGCTCAAACCCCTACANCGNCTGATCATGNTGAGTGATACTTACGGACAGACTACCCGTCGTGAGCCCGGGGATCAGGAATTGACTACTGATCCGCAAAATCAGTTCCTCTGGCGATTCCCCCCACGACGTCTCTCCGCAGAGCAAATTCGGGACTCAATGCTTCAGGTTTCAGGTGAATTAAAAACAAAAAATGGAGGCAGTTCGGTCGACGGAAATTCTCCTCACCGCAGCGTCTATGTTAAAAAAAGAAGAAATTCTCCTGACCGCATCCTTGCANCCTTCGATACTCCAGCGGGCTTTGCATCTTCTTCCGAACGGTTGGTCACNACNACNTCCACNCAGGCACTCCTTCTGCGCAACAACCCATGGCCCCACGCAAGGGCTGCCGCTATGGGCCGAAAATTTTCTTCCATTAAATCACAAAGGGAAGCCACTTACCAAATATTCCTTGAAGCTTATGGCCGACCCGCCAGTGAGGCCGAACAGGAGCTTGCCGCCAGTTTCCTCAACCAATGGTTCGGGCAAGACCCATTGAAGGTCGAACCCAAACCGGATGCGATCAAACCACAGAAACTAGAAAATCTATCCCTTTTTCAGGATGGAAAACCCCGGATCTATCAGCGGAAAGGTCGAGACCTGGGAAGTAGTTGGACCATCGAGGCGATCGCCAAACTCGATCGTATTCATGCCAATGCTCATGTGAATACAATCCTAAGCCAATGGTCAGGCAGTCACCAAAAACCGGGTTGGACCTTTGGAATCACCAGTACAAAATCAGCCTACGAGCCCCGCAATTTCATTTTGCAACTGACCGGAGAAAATGTGGGAGGAGACATGATCTACCGGGTGATCGACTCCAACTTGCAGGTGCCCCTGGGGAAAAAGCTTTATCTTTCCTGTACGGTCAATTTATCGGAAGACGGCCAATCGACCGCATACTTTGCATGGAAAAACCTCGACGATCCCTCCAGTAAGTTCAATGAAGCCCAAGTGGAGCATGACATCACCGCACTTCAAACCATCGCATCCGATCAGCAATTTCTGGGGGGCCGATCGAATGGACAGCATTTTTGGAACGGACAACTGTCAAGCCTGCGCATATCCACACCCTCCATTACAAAGGAGAATTTGCTAATTCCGAGTGATCAGGAGGAATCTTCCAGAAAGCAATCGGGCGAATACCTTGATTTTAAATCTTCGCCCCTTGCTGTCCTCGAAAGCGCTGGATTCGCCCTCAAGTCCTCATCCACAAAGCCATCGTCTCCCCGAATCGAGGCCCTGACTGCCCTGTGCCATGTCATTCTCACCTCCAATGAATTTCTTTACCTCCATTAATCATGTCCTGTAATCGTATCGAAAACCCATTCAACCGCAGGCACTTCCTCACCACAGCGGGTGCCGGATTTGGAGCCGTCGCCCTCTCCGCCCTGACTCAGGAACCCCTGCTTGCCCGCGTATCCAGGAATCCCACTCTGCCCAAAATTCCCCACAACTGGGGGAAGGCGAAGAATGTAATTTTCCTTTTTATGGAAGGTGGTCCCAGCCATCTTGACCTTTTTGACCCCAAACCTTTGCTTAACAAACTGGCGGGTAAACCCTTGCCTGACAGCTTTGACCGCCCAGTGACTGCGATGGGTGAAACAAACTCTCCCCTACTCGAATCCAAAAGAAAATGGAAACAACATGGGGAGAGTGGACTATGGATCTCCGACTGGCTACCCAACCACAGCCAAATTGCCGATGATCTCTGTGTAATCCGCTCCTGCGTTTCCGACGGTATTAATCATGCAGGTGGAGTTTGCCAGATGAACACCGGTTCGGTTTTTGGTGGCCGACCATCCCTCGGATCATGGGTTTCCTATGGCCTCGGTACCGAAAATCAAAGCCTCCCCGGATTTGTAGTAATTAAGGATACCAAGTCGATGATTGTAAACGGTACCCGTTGCTGGGGGAATGGGTTCATGCCCGCTTCCCACCAGGGAGTTCTTCTCGAAAACGGGCCCGAACCGATTGCCAACCTTAAACCCCAGAAATCTAAAATCGAACAGGCAGAGGACTTAAAACTTTCTTTCCTGCAAAGTCTCAACCAAAGACATCTTCAGGGCCGGGAATCCAATTCAGAATTGGAAGCCCGTATCCGTAGTTACGAACTGGCCGCAGACATGCAAATGGAAGCACCCGAATCCGTCGACTTGGAGAACGAATCCTCCGCCACCAAGTCATTGTACGGATTGGATCAAAAGGAAACCAAAACCTTTGGCCAGCAGTGCCTGCTCGCCCGCAGGTTGGTGGAACGGGGTGTCCGCTTTGTCCAGCTCTACCACGGTGCAGGCAGTAAGTGGGACAGTCACACCAAAATGGAAAGTAACCATTCAAAACTGTGCCAGCAAGTCGACCTTCCGATCGTTGGTCTGATCACCGATCTGAAAGCCAGGGGATTATTGGAAGAAACCCTGGTCATCTGGGGGGGAGAGTTTGGCCGTACTCCCATGAGTGAAAAAGGCGATGGTCGCGACCATAACCCAACCGGTTTTACTATGTGGATGGCAGGAGGAGGCGTCAAAGGTGGACAGGTAATCGGGGAGACCGACGAATTAGGCCTGCATGCGGTCAAGGATAAGGTGCATGTTCACGATTTTCATGCCACCATTCTTGGACTACTCGGGCTCGATCACACCGAAGTCGTGTACATGCATAAGGGTCGTCCCGAGCGGGTCGACCTCAATGAAGG
>NHCX01000050.1 GCA_002168015.1 Verrucomicrobia bacterium TMED44 | reverse complement strand
ATCGTCACTGCACTTCCACTGTCCGTTGCAAAGGTTACAGTACCAGCAAAGGCATTGCTCGCATCATCCAAGGTAATCGCATCATTGCTTCCTGAGGTGTTTGTAAAGGTCGCATCTCCCGTGATCGCAAGGGTGCCACTGTCTGTAATCGCTCCTCCGGAAGTGATACCAAAGGTTCCGCTCACCGTGCTCACTCCCAGATCAATTCCATCGGAATCTAGTACTGAAACATTTGATCCCGTTACCCCTATTGTACCAAAATTATTGGAAGCATCGTCGAAAGTTACATTCATACCGACAGCAGAGATAGTTGTTGTTCCAGGTATAATTAAAGATCCTGAATCTGAAATTGCACCATTAGCTGTTACGGCAAGATTGTCACCAGAACCAAGAGTGATGGCAGGAAGCGCAAGAGCCATCCCTCCGGCAGTTTGTAGAGTTAGACTTCCAGCGACTTGAGAGGCTGTTATACCGTTGAGAATCAATCCACTTACATCTCTTAAGATAACATTATTAGCTGTGTTGATGCTAACAGTACCAAAGTCATTCGAGGAATTCGAGAGCGTTATGTCATTTGACAAGCCCGATGCAAGGGTAATGGATTGTCCATTATTTGTAATTGGTCCAGTTTGAGTTAAGGCTCCGGATGAGGTAAGGCTGGTAGTTCCTCCCGCGTTGAGTGAAGCAACCTCCAAAGCACCAGTAGAATTTTCAAACGAGATGGTACCAGATCCTGCACTGGCAGTCAGTGAAGTACCAGATACTGCGACTGAGTTAGCAGAAATACTTCCAGAACTCGCCGTAAGATCCAAAGCAGCAACTGTCCCAAATTCAAGTGGTTGAGAATTTCCGATTGAAGTTCCCTTCAAAGTGGCTGAACCAGCAACAAAATCGATGCTAGTATCACTGGCGGCATCATTAATAGTTCCAGAAGAGGCTTCAATTGTAGCTGTACCTGTTCCGAGGCTTAAAGAGCCAATTGAAAGATCTCCCGACATTGCAGTAACTTCAACATTTCCGTTGTTCGTAACCAGATTTAATTCTCCACCTTTAAACTTTGTCGACTGAATGATTGATCCAGTCTCAGTAGTTGTAAGGGATAAATTACCTGCGGTTACATCTCCAACATAAATCGCAGAGCCTCCAGAATTTGAGGTTAAGGTATTTGAACCGATATCAATATTTCCTATTGTTTGAATTCCACCGGGACCTGCTGTTAAATTCAAGTTTCCAGTTAATGATATATTTGCACCATATGAACTGGTCAATTGATCGCTTGCAATGAGAGTCAAATCGTTGCCGGATGAACTTGTAATAGAGGTAGCAACCGTCAAATCTCCCCCATTGGGCGCATCATAAGAATTATTAACCGTTGTGACAGTAATATTGTTGGATGCTAAAGCGGTAACTAAATCGTCCACATTGAGGATTGTAGTTGTAGAGGAAGAATCATAAGTACTTCCATTCAAAGAAAGATTGGAGGTTGAAGAGCTTGAGATAGTTATATCGACGGGATCAATTAAGAAAATTCCAGTTTCTCCGTTGGGAGCAGCTGTTGAGATGTGAGAGCCACTCAATTGCAGATCAAGTAATCCAGATAATTCGACAAATCCACCATTACCTCCCACATTTCCCCCTTCTGCACTAATAATTGCGTCCGGTTTCCAAGATGCTGAGTTCTCGGAAAAATATATAACCACTCCCCCATCTCCAATTGGTGCCCCATTTGCAAGTGTCGAACTTCGAGATGTTGCAGTTACATCTATATTACCATTAACTAAAACCTGACCACCTTCTCCATTAGTGCTTGTGACATCAATTAAACCATCCTGGGTGGCTGATCCATTTAATAGGCCGGAAATATCAAGAGAAATAGTCCCTCCAGAAGTCTGACCAACTTGAAAAGTTGTTCCAGCAGCTAATAACCCGACCGCACCACCATCGGATAATATAGAACCAGAATTTACAACATCACCTCCGATAAGAGCCGCAAACTCATCGGCTTTAATTGAACCGAGATTCATAATCTTGGCTTCGGAATCTCCATCGAATGAAATATTTCCTGATAAGAATGCAGAATCAGCGAGATCCAAAGAAGATGCGATCAATGCGTTTACTTCAATGCGAGCATTAGATCCGAATAAAATACCGCTCGGGTTTATTAGGTAAAGGTGACCGTTCGCGTTTAAAGAACCATGAATTTCTGAAAGGTTGTGACCGACGACTCTACTGAGCATAGCAGCATCAATATTCGGCTGAACAATATCAACCAAGGCACCGTGACCAATGTCAAAACTTTGCCAATTGACAATGGCTGACTGTGAGTTTTGAATAATCCGGAGTGTGTCTGGCTTAGAGGTTTGTAAATCGACTTCTCCATGGACTACATTCGCACCAGTCGGAAGGGTTGCGGCTAAGGCAACTCCCGGAGAACCAATAATAAAAAAAATTAAGCCAAAGCTCATAAAAAAAACTCGAGATGTAGAGAAGATAGAATCCTTGACCAAGCGGAAAGATTTCCTGTGACGATTAGCCCAGATATGAATTGATTTGATAAAGGAATATTTTAAATTCTTCATAGGATTAATGAAGTGAGGGTTGAATTAGAAACGAAAGTTGATGCTAAAATGAGTACGAGTCTCGTGAGTACGCGTGTTGAGAGTGTCAGTCAAAGGAACACCTACTTGTAATGAGATGTCTGTGATGTCCTCAAAATTACCAAGTATTCCGACACCAAAACTGTGCATATCGACCGAGTCGTTAACCGAAGACATCAGACCTTCGTTTGAAACATGCCCTGCATCATAGAAAAAAATCTTTTGAAGAGTTCCATCGAAACCAAAAATGGATGATATTTCTGATTCTAAAGAATATTCAAGATTAAGACTCACCCCACTATCTCCAAAAGCTTCGCGTTCTTTATATCCACGAATAGAAGACATTCCGCCTAGAGATTTTTTAAGGCTAGTAGGCAACGGTTTATTTGAAGCTTGGCCATCCAACTTAAGCTTAATTCCGCCATTTTCACCTGAAAAACTAATAGGTTCGATAAGTGCAAATGAGGCTTTCGGTACCCAGAAGCCTTTTCTCAACTCGGGATTTTGAACAATAAGTTCCTCGTTTTTTGAACTACTTAAATCAGAAACCGCAAGTATGGACCAAAAACTATTTCCTCGAAAAATTCCCAGATTTGAGGTTTTCCCTCGAAAACCTATTCTTGGTAGGAGGAGTGATAAATCTTCGCTGCTTGCGAGTAACCTATTGGAACCAAGATAAATCTGACTTTCCAAATTCAGATAACTAAACCCAAAAGTTAATGCAAACGACTCTGGATCTGATGAACCAAACGAAAAGGCTCCCGTGTATCCAGCAAAAAATCCATCACCTGCAATATCCATATTCAATGAGGACGAGGTCACATTCTCATATTCTGAATCTGAATAACCAGCATAAATTGTGTGGGCAAGACGATTGTAATTGATTTGATAGCTGGCAAAATAAGATGAGAGTTGAGAAGCATCTTTAGGATCGAGAGTATAGGCTAAATTTACTCGATCGTTTGAAAATAAACCTTCCCAAATCTCAAAGCCTGCCGTTGTACGCCAGCCTGAGGATTGTTCAGTTCCATCGTTTGAAATTTTGATATAAGGAGTAATAGGAAAACTATCTTTCACTGTAAAATCAGCATTTACTTGGATCTCACCATCATTACTTCGGATAGGCTTAAGTTTGGTATCAAGTTTGATGAATCGATTCCGATTAAGTCGCGAAGATTGGGTGTAGAATTCCTTGTAATTAAAGAGTTCACCCGAGTCCCAAGCCAAATTATTTAAAATTGTAGATTCACTAAGGTAATCATTCCCGGAAATAGTTGGCTTACCATAAAATCCGGCTTTAATTTCTATCGTAATAATCCCTAATGATTCCGTTGTATCTACTTGGGCAAAGCTATAACCCTCTTTTATGAGATATTGTTGGAGACTGTCGTTAAATTGCTCATTAGCTAAGACTTTGTTGGAACCAATGTAATCAAGAATGATTGGACGAACTTCATCAGGGCATACTAATCTAGGCCCAGTAACCGAAAATAATGAAGAAGTTAGAAAAAGTGGAAAAATAAAAAAACAGCCAATGTAGCTTTTCATAATGTATTTTGTATGATCGAGGATTTATTGCTAAATTAATATTACCTGCCTAAAACAACTTTGATCAATATTTATATTGTAATTTTTTCTAAGAATAGAAATAAGGATGAATGATTGTTCATACCGTGATCTTTTGGTTGAAAGAAGACCTTTGTAATCGTGATAAAGAAAAATTTAAGCAAGAGGTAGAAAAGCTTGCTAAGATTGCTTCGGTTGAAAATTTTTACTTAGGAACTCCATCCGCAACACCAAAACGGCCGGTAGTCGATGACACCTATGACTTTGCCTTAACTGTAGCACTTAAAGACATGGCTGCTCATGACCACTACCAAGCAGATCCAATTCACTTGGATTTTATTGAACAGTGTAAAGAGTATTGGCAAAAAGTCCTTATTTACGACGCAGATTAGTTATGTGTAATCTGTCGGGCATCGCTCAAGGTTTGACCAGAAAGGAAGCGAACCAAGCCATAAGCCAAAACCACAGCCATAGGACCAATCACAAATCCTTGCGGCCCGTATGATAATAAGCCTCCTATTATTCCCAGAAAAAGCATGAAGCTCAACCAGGCACCTTGTTGATGGAGTCTTTTTCCCATACCACTTCTAAAACGACTTATTCCATAATTTAAGACAAGACTTAGAAAAGCTAGAAATAAAGCGGTTACTGGTTCACCCCGAGTCCATACAAGGGATGCAAGAGGCAACCAAATCATAGCACTCCCTACAACTGGGACCAACCCGGCAAAAGAACCTAAGAAGAATACGGGTATAAAAAAGAACCCCCCCACAAAATATGCAACTACACCGAGAGAAAGCCCGCGAAAGATGGAGGTCAATAATGTATCACTCAACAAACGAAAAGTGATCTTTCGATGAAGTTTGAACCATATTTCTACCTCTTTTCTCTCAAAACCTCCGAACTTCATTGCCTGCTGCACAAAACTACCGCCATGGGCATAGAGAAAAGACAAAGCAATCAATGCTAAGGCTAATTCAGCAACAAACCCCCTGGTACCCTTGAATAAAAACTCNAGGAATGATCCAGAAAATTGACGTGTATCCCCTAACAGATTTGCTACAAATTGAACTGCTTTTTCTTCATCAATCGGTAATCTAGGGTAAATCGATCGCATTTCCGAAATTCTCCTCGATACGCTATCCAACAGAATTTCACGGCCCTCATCTTCCCCCAGNGCCAAAGAAACCACCATATTCCCAAAACCCTGTGGAGATTTTGATGCTTCTATCAAAAGCAGAAGAATCGGAGATAACATAAACAACAACAAAGTAAGGGTAGAAAGAATAGCTGAAAATTCGGAAATTCGATTCCCCAGAAAATGAGGCATTAGCTTCTGCCCCAAACGATAGATTGGCCGGTAGAAGATTGGATAAGTCAGGGCCGCCAATGAAACTGCGAAAAGAATAAATTCAAACAACGGCTGGAAGGTTCCCCAAAGAGGAATAAGTANAAAGATCAATGCAATTAGCAACAAGGCACGCCTTTTCCAAATATGCCAAAAGGCATTACGTTTGAGCGTCAAAATATCATCTTGGTCATCTCCATTTTGCGGACTTTTTGAGTTTTCATTGATATTTTCCATTATTTGATACCTGATATATGTTGAAGATGTTTATGAAGAAATATTCCGGTATGCGTTTTTTCTTTGGCAAGATCAGCGGGAGAGCCACTAAAGATTAATTCTCCCCCTTGTTCCCCACCTCCCGGACCAATTTCGATAATATGGTCTGCGAGGCGAATTACATCTAAATTGTGCTCAATGACAATTAGGGTATTTCCCGCATCTCGAAGCCTGAAGAGTAAATCCATAAGTTTCTGAACATCCAGCCAATGCAATCCAGTGGTGGGCTCATCCAGCAAGTACAATGCCTTTCCTGATTGCTTTCGGCTAAGTTCCAAAGAAAGTTTGAGTCTTTGGGCTTCACCACCAGACAAAGTGTTAGAAGGCTGACCAAGCTTTAAATACCCAAGCCCGACTGCTTCCAAAGTATCGAGCTTTGCCAGAATAGCCGGTTGTTTCTGAAAGACCTCTTTTGCCTCATCCACGCTCATTTCGAGAACTTCTGCAATATTTCTGCCNCGGAATCTAACTTCCAATGTCTCTCGGTTGTATCTCATTCCATGACAACTTTCGCATTGAACATACACATCTGCAAGAAACTGCATATCAAGCTTCACCATTCCATCTCCCTTGCAACGCTCGCATCTTCCTCCAGGCAGATTAAAGCTAAATCGACCCGCGGTGTATCCACGCACTCGACTTAAAGAACATTGTGAGTATAACTTTCTTAATTGATCAAATAACTTTACAAAAGTAGCTGGATTCGAACGGGGACTTTTCCCTATTGGAGATTGGTCCACTCGAACAGCTTGTTCAAAATGCTGAAGTCCGGATACCCCTCCATTCGCTCCGGGTATTTGTTTAGCACGGTGAAGTTCGAAAGCGGCGGTCTTAGCCAAGACTTCATTGACCAAAGTACTTTTGCCGGAACCGGAAACTCCACATACCACAGTTAATAATCCCACCGGAAAAGGAACATCGATTTTTTTAAGATTATTAGCCCGNGCTTCCTTAACTATCAATATATTCCTCGATGCTTTTTTTGTTTTGGAATTTTTTTCCACCGATTCTTTACCGGAAAGAAATGATCCACTAATGGTTGATTTTTGGGCTAGACAAGACTTAACATCTCCAGAGAAAATCAACTCACCCCCGTTTGTTCCAGGACCCGGTCCAACTTCCACCAAGTAGTCGCATGACAGCAGGGTGTCTGCATCATGCTCAACCACTAGAACCGTATTTCCTCGATCACGGAGGCCTTTTAACAAAGCGAGTAGTCGATCATGATCAGCTGGATGAAGTCCTACGCTTGGCTCATCTAATGCGTAGGTGACACCCACCAAGCCCATTCCCAGTTGGGTGGCTAACCTTGATCTTTGTGCCTCTCCTCCGCTCAAACTGCGATAAGGCCGGTCCAGTGTTAGGTACCCCAAACCGACTTCATTCATAAATCTCAGTCTTTGCTCAAGTCCACAATAGGCATCACTCACGGCAGAAAATAATTTTTCATTTTCCGGGGAAAGGCTTAAAAATCCCCATGCTTCTTTAGCCGAAAACCCAAGAAACTCACCCAACGACAAATCCTTTATCAGTACGGAACGAGCATAGGATGAAAGCCTTTTACCTCCGCAGTCCGGGCAAAGAGTTCCCTGCTGGAAACCCAGCAGTCTAGCCTTCAGGTTATCACTTGATGTAGTACGCATGGTATGACTGAGATCAGACAAGATACCAGGAAAAGACTGTTTTTTGGCGGACCCTCTTCCAACTTGAAGTTTGAGTGAAAAATCCCTTGTAGGATCACCGTGTAACAAGAGATTCTTCACCTTCTCCGGTAATTTCTCCCATGGTTTTCGATTATCAAAGGGAACTTGTTCAGAAAGGGCTTTAAGAATGTTTTTTCTTAAATTAATCATTTTCCTAGAACCTAAACGCCAAGGCTTGACGGCCCCTTTACCTAAGGTCAGCGTTTTGTCTGGAATAACAAGTTCTTCCCTAAATGTTAAAACTTCCCCTAACCCGTCACAAGTCTTACAAGCCCCTGTGGGATGATTCCACGAAAAATGACGAGGGGTCAGTTTGGGGTATACCGTACCACATTTTTCACATGAAAGGCTTTGCGATAAGTTTACCTCTTCCTCTACCCCGTTGTTTTCGAGTAAAGCGATTGATCGCTCCTCTCCTTCCTTAAATGCAAGCTCGAGCGAATCGGCCAGGCGGCTTCTGTTTGATTCGGTTATAATGAATCTATCGATCACAAGCTCTACAGAAAATTCACGGCCTCCACTCTTTTCCGGGATAAGGTCATAGTCATCAAGCCGCTTAATTTGACCGTCAATCCGAACCCGTTGAAATCCGCGTCTTTCTAAGTTTTCAAACTCCTCTCTTAAAACTGAAGCTTTTGCATTTACAAAGGGAGCTAAAAGAATGACCCGATTTCCCTGCCCAAATTGCATCAACTCGTTTACGCAATCGTCAAGGGATCGCTGAGAAACTTTAGCCCCATCCTTAGGACAATGGGGTACTCCAATTGTCGTCCAGAGTAATCTTGCATAGTCAGCAATTTCCGTAGCACTTGCCACAGTACTTCTCGGGCCCGAAGAGCCAGCATAGGCCTGACCGATGGCCAAAACAGGAGATAATCCCTCCACAAAATCAACATCTGGTCTTCGTACTTTTTCTAAAGCCTGCCTCGCTTGGGTGGAAAGACTTTCTACATACTTTCGGTGACCTTCTGCAGCAAGAACATCAAAAACCAGTGAAGACTTTCCTGAACCACTTACCCCAGTTACGCCAATAAGTTTTCCTCTTGGAAAGTTGACGGTCAGATTTTTTAAATTATTTTCCCTTGCCCGCTTAACAAAGATGTTTCCATTCTCAAAACCTGTCAGATTTTTGCTTTTTGATACCATGTAGTCTCCTCATTAATGCACAAAATGTAAGACTGTGCCAATATCTTAGGAAATGAAATTGCTCACACCGAGCTAAAGTCATTTAATCAATTAATGACAAAGCCAAAATTATTTGTAAAACAAGGATGCCCATGGTGTATCGAGGCCCTCGAATATTTTAAAACAAAAGCAGTTGATTTTGAAATTATTGATGTAAGAACTGAACCCACAAGAATGCCAGAGCTAATCGAAGCTAGTGGTCAAAGCAAAACACCTACACTTCAGAATGGTGATTTTGTAGTGGCTGATTTTGATATTGAAGAATTCGAAACAGCGATGTTTAAAAATCCTCAAGAGGCTAATAAATTGGGATTAGCCTGAACCCTAGATGAAATCGAAAGATTTTTACTTCAGAGAATTTATCCGACGATTAAGTTCTTGTAGTTTTGACTCAAGTTCCTGAATAGAACCTTGTAGTGGAGCAGCATTCCTATCTTCAGGAATATCAGCATCTATCATTTTGACACCTGCAGAAGTGTCAAATACTTGAACAGAATCAGTAACAAAAGGGGTTATATTTCCAGAGGTGACAAGTTTTGTAGCTTCGCGACCATTTCTATCAATCGTGATAGTCTGTGGTGATTTTTCTAATAGCAAAGTTTCAGTTTCATCGGAGTTATATTTTTTTACCTGACGGTAGTTGTCGTGCCTTGCTTTGCGGCCAACCACAGATGTATTCGCAGTCTTAAAAACGAGGAAATTATGCTCGACTGTGTGAAAGTGTGGATCGACAATGAAATGGTCAGGTTCGCCTTCTAGTGCATCGTATACTGCAGACTGCATGGATTGTTTTACTACGGCACCTCCTAAATCATGCTCTTGCCTGCGGGCAGTGAAGGTGGCACGTCCGGGGTCTCCCCAACGTATAAAACCAAGCAACTCAGCCCGGGTACCTTCCCCCCTGACCTCATCGCCAATCTCAATATCAGCGGTAACTTCAGGATAAGGAACGAGTGGCCCAGTTTTATTTGCAGTCCTTGTGCAGGATGAAAAACCAGCGAAAGAAAAAGCTAGGATAAGTTGGATAAGTGATTTCATGGTAAAAGGAGACTAAAAATTAGAAGTTTTTCTTAGTGGAGAAGTAGAATTCCATACCCTCTTCTATAACATCGTGTCCGCCTACCCCAGCAATTCCAAGACTGAAGTTCCACGGTGCGTTAGGCATAAAAATAAATTCACTTCCATACTCAACCCAGAGTTCATCAGTTAATACATCTCCATTCGAATAATTAAGGCGAAGGAAAGGTAAAAGTGTAAAGTTATTGTGCAAATGATAATGTAAAGCCATTGCTCCGCGATAAAGCCAAAATGATTGATCATTCGTATCATTGCTTGGATAATAATGTCCGATCGACAATCGCCCGGACCAGTTCATACCGTAAGCAGTACTTGACTCAGCCATTGCTTCAAAGGACACACTGGCCATCGATTCATCAAAGATTGGAAAGTCACTTTTGGATTCGATGTAAGCAATATTTACACCCCATGCCACATAGTCATTAATTCTAAAATTAGGAAATAATTCAATGCCTGATGAGATACCCGTGTCTTCCAAATCACCGACTTCAAAACGGGAGGCAGAGATGGGAATCCGTACCTGCAAATTTGGATTGTCACCCAGTCCAAAGCCTAAGGTAAATCCGTAAAGATCGTTTTCAATGGGCTCATCATAGGCTGAAGAATCTACATTTTCAGTGAAGAAGCCCCCGTTAAATTCCTGATTCATAAAATGAAAATCAACATAAAGGGTTTTTAGAAATCCATCAGTTACTGGGATATCTGAAGGTCTTCTAAGGTCTCTCATCTCATCTGCTAAAGCACGAAAGCCCAGATAATATCCTGGTGTAAGCCCCTTTCGCCAACCTGCTTTAATATCCCCAGGACCATGATGAAATGGTTCACCAGGGTTTTGACTTGCGTGATACGAAGGACTCGTTATCTGGCGAAATCCATCAGCATCACCAGGTGCACCGTGATTATTGCCAACTCCTGGATTACCCAATACCCCCTTTGTAAATATAAGAATTAGAATAAGAGAATTAAATACTTTCATAAGAATTATTCATCTTTAAGTGAAGTTTTGTTTAGTCAACCCGTAAATGAATCGTTACTCAAAATTCAAAATTTGAACAAAATTCATGAAGTCTATCCAAACCTTTATCAATAATCTCATCGGCGGTGGCGTAACTTAATCGAACATATCCTTCAGCACCAAATGCATGTCCTGAAACCACTGCTACTTTCTCTTTTTCGAGTAATTGATTGGAAAATTCTTCCGAACCCATTCCAAGACCTGAAATTTTAGGAAATAAATAAAATGCACCCTGAGATCGTAGGCACGACACTCCCTCAATTGCGTTCAACCCGTCAAATAGCTTTAATCTTCTACGGTCAAAGTGAACTAGCATCTCATTGACTGCATCCATGGCCTGAGACCAGTTTTGTACAGCAGCCAATGCCCCATACTGTGCAAAAGTAGTCGCATTTGAAGTGGTTTGACTCTGTAGGGAGGCCACTGCTTTGGAAATTGCCGGATTTGCAACCAGGGTCCCCAAACGCCATCCGGTCATTGAAAATGTTTTACTGAATCCTGAAACGGTGATTACCCGTTCGGCCGCCTCTTCCGAAAAACTTGCCGGGCGATAATGGATCGATCCATCATATAATAAATACTCGTAAATTTCATCTGACATAATCAACAAATCTTTTCTGCAGGCAAGATCTACGATCTGTTCCATTTCCTCCCGTTCATATAAACAGCCAGTCGGGTTAGATGGGCTATTTAGAATAATTAACTTGGTAGCAGGTGAAAGAGATTCTTCAATTTGATCAGCAGAAATTTTGAACCCTTGGTCATCTCCTGCCAGAATAACTTTAGGCGTAGCACCGGCTAATTTGACCATCTCGGGGTAGCTAACCCAATAAGGTGCAGGGATTATAACCTCATCGCCAGGACCACAGGTCGCCAAAATGGCAAGGTAACAAGAATATTTACCCCCCGGACTAACAATCACTTGGGCGGGGTTTGCTTCGGCTATGACGCCATGCTCTTGATATTGTTCAGCTAATGCTTGGCGCAACTCAGGAATTCCTCCTGCGGGTGCATACTTAGTCTTACCATCTGCTAAAGCTTGGGTACCGGCTTGCTTGATAAACTCCGGAGTATCGAAATCCGGTTCGCCGGCTCCGAAACCACAAACATCCTCCCCAGCAGCTTTTAAGGCTTTGGCTTTGGCATCAACGGCAAGGGTTGGGGATGGAGAGACATTCATCGCCCAAGGAGATAAGTAATTTTTTGAATTCATTGAAAAGTTTAAAAGCTAGAAAAAACCGATTACCAAGCAAGACCAAAGAATAATTTAATCCGTAGAATTAAATAATTTAGGATCAATCTGCACGCTTTGAGATAATCCCGATGGTAAGAATACAGATGAATCAAAATCAAGGCCAAGAGCAGAGGAAGTAATTTGCATACGGGTCACTGAACGAGTTTGGCGATCTCGGCAATCTATTTCCTTAACAATCCATTGATCCTGTAATTTTTTAAAACTTCTTAAAATCAGAGTTCTTTCCGGGACTTGATCTACACCCAAAATTTCAACTCTAAGCGGGGCATCATATGCATCATCCAACGCCAAAGTAATTTTGTGCCAATTTGGTTTTTTCTCGGTCATCCAAACTGGGCATTTAAAAGAGAATAAATGGGCCGGTCGTCCGGCCACTTTTCCAGACATCTCGTATTCTGCCTGCCAAAAGATAAAGGGCATTAGTAAATCAAATGCGGTTTGATTCATACCCAGCACCAATGGCTCTAAGGATTGAGTTTGCGTAATTACTTTTGCCTGTATGTCTCCAAAATTTGATTTCCAAATTTTCGGAGTCTGTCCGTTTTGAAATAAAAAATATTCATTTTTTTTATTTCCTGAGTCTGACTTTAGTAACAACCGCGTAACCCCGCTTCCAAGATATGGTCCCAGCAGAGTTCCAGTACGCACCCTTTCACTTCCCCTTCGTGGCATATGACGAAGTTTAAAGTTCATGGCAAACCCACGATGAAAAGAGCTTTGATTAGAATCCTGAAGAATGAAACTCCGGTAATCTGACAATCTCTGCTGGGCAGCTTCGTCTGATAAAATCTTTGCAAATCCTCGGGCAGGAAAACGGACGGAAGCAAAAGAAAAAACTAGTGATGAACCTAGGAAAAGAAAAATCCAGCGGGTTATTTTGCCCACATCAAAGGATCCAAAAATATTACTTTGATTGGTTGCCTTCGGCAGGCAAAGAGCCCGGAATACTGACAGGGGCTTGCTGACCGGGTATAACTGGAGCAGTTGTCGGTGCGGGTGGAGGCACAGATTCAGGAATAGATGAGGGGGCTGCTGGTACAGTTGATGAAGTAGCAGCTGAATCGGTTTTTATTTCTGAGCCGGTACGTTGCAGTGTTTGAACCTCCCCGGCTTCGCCTTGGTAAGTAACATACAGAAGAACCGCCAGCACAAAAAAGCCGAGAATTCCCCATACCGTAAGTTTTGTAAGTTGTGCGGCTGAGCCAGCTCCGAGGACTTGATCTGCAGCTCCACCACCAAGGGCAGAACCCATACCTCCTGAAGTTCTTTGGATGAGAATCAAAATAACAACAACTAAACAGAGTAAGATAAGAAGGGTAGTTAAAATAAATACGGTCATAATCGAAATCCTCTTATGTATGAAGAGAGATCAAAAGGCAATTTCGTTTTAGCGAACTCCTAATTTATTCAAAATGCTCGTCAAATCATTCTCATTTTCAAATGCCATGGTTAAGTGACCCTTGCCTGATAGATTAGTTTGAATTTTTACCTTTCTGTTTAAAAGTGAGGTTGCTTTTTGTGCGAGAGGTGCAAATTCAGAAACGGAACCATTTTTTCTAGAAATATTAGCAGCCATTCCAAGTCGCTTTTT
The DNA here is from genome assembly GCA_002168015.1 of Verrucomicrobia bacterium TMED44. Classification (GTDB taxonomy): domain Bacteria; phylum Verrucomicrobiota; class Verrucomicrobiia; order Opitutales; family Seribacteraceae; genus Seribacter. The sequence goes on along the minus strand of NHCX01000050.1, from coordinate 8,190 downwards.
CATTTCCTCTTCGCAACGTCTTACTGACCAACCATTCTTTACAATATCTCGCCCAATTGACAATCGAACTGAAGGGTCATTAATTCCTAGTAAAACTTTCGCATGACCAGCAGATATTTTTTTATCCGCCAAAAAGTTCTTCAGTTCTTCCTCCAGTTGAGTGAACCGCATTGTATTTGTTATGTAAGACCTACTTTTACCAACTCTTTCAGCAACTTTTGCTTGGGTAAGACCAAATTCATTTACTAAAGAATGATACCCCATGGATTCTTCGACCGGATTTAATCCCTCTCGTTGGAGATTTTCAATCAATGACAGGCTTGCTGAAGAAATTTCACTGGTTGTCATAACCCGAGCAAGTATTTTCTTACGGCCAAGGAATTGATGGGCACGCCATCTGCGCTCACCTGCAATCAATTGAAAATCATCGACAATTTTACGGACCACAACAGGTTGAAGTAAACCCTCCGAATCGATGCTGGCCGCAAGCTCCTTGATTGATGCAGGATCTATCGTCTTCCTAGGTTGATAAGGATTGGGAACAATCTGCTCGGTTGAAATTTCCTGTAACTCAGATTCTGAAATGGAACCAGTATTTATAGGTTCTTTTGCCTCAGGGGTTGGGGGCTGGGTAATTTCTTTCACTGAGGAAGGAGATGGGCTTGGTTGTGAGGTTGGTGGAGATTCAGTTCCGGCAGAAATAAGACTGCCTAACCCCCTACCCAGTCTGGAAACTGTTTTTGTCATAATCTATTTTTGGGGAATAAAAAGCTCTTTGCCGACAAAGACTTTTTTGGGATCGGAAATTTGATTGGCATCAATAATCCATTGTATCTGGGACTTGTATTTTTTTGCAATACTGCTGACTGTCTCACCTTTTTCTACTTTATGNACAAATCCTTTCTGGGGGTAGTCCGTTGAAAATGTTTGGGCGGGAACTTGAACTGGAGAACTTTTAGAAATTTTATCAAAGCCCAGATTCATCTGCTTGATTAAGTCCTGCATCTGCTTATTGATATCTGACTGAATTTGTATCTGGGAAGATGCATTTGCCTGAACTTTTTTCTCAAGCACTGAAATCCGGCTGTTCAATTGAACCACCTGTGCTGAGGAAAGTCCCTGTGACGAATTTGCTTTTTTGGAAAAGCTATCCACGACCACTCGCAGTTGTGCATTCTCTCTTCTCAATAATTCAACTTCGCTTCGTAACCCCGCAACTTCTCGCGAAATAAGTTCCAAGTCTTGCTTTAANTTAGCTACCTGAANATTTGCTTTTGTCGCCGTTTGTAAACATAACGAAAAAAGNACGATCAGAGCTGTGAAAATTTTACTGCAATAATTTCTCATAATCCACCACATTCAAACTCTAGATGGTGTTCACGGATGATTCAAGAAATCTTTGTGAAATTAATTAAAAACCTTTGAGACAAGAGGCCTACCTGAGGATGAAGATAATTTTGAACCATTGCTGATCGAATACCCTCGCAGAAAATCAGAGGCAGGAAGCATACGACCACCTGGCTTTTGGACTTCAAGAATTCGAAGACTGCCTTTGCCAGTTCCAATACGAAAATCATTGTTTTCTGTGATTTCGACNTCCCCCGGAAGAAGCCGTTCTATCGACAAAGCTTCGCATGCACCCACTCGCAAACAAATATCATCGTGAACAAAAATACTACCTGGCCAACTTGCGAATGCACGGGATCGACATGCTAACAGTTCCGCCGAGAGTGAGAAATCTAGAAACGCATCACTTTTTTCGAGTTTTCTACAATAAGTCACCTGATCATCCAACTGTTCAGTTTGCTGAACTTTTCCAAAAAGTAAATCCGACAGGTTTCTCTGAATGAGGGGTACGCACCCTTCTCCAAGCTTTTTTCGTAAACTTGGACCAGTCTCATCGTTATCAATGGAAACAGATTCTTGGTCTACAATTGGACCGGCATCCATTTGCCTAACCATTNTCATCAGGGTAACGCCCGTCGTTTTATCGCCACATGCCAAAGATGTCTCAATTGGAGACGCCCCTCGGTATNTAGGCAGAAGAGAAGCATGCATATTGTAACAACCTCTGGGTGCTAGTGAAAGGAATTGCTCACTCAGTAGGTGTCCATAAGCCATAACAAGAATGAGGTCGGCACCCATTTCTTGTAACCATTCGATTTCATCCATACCCGGCTTAAGTGGAGATCTTATTTCTAGGTTCTTTNTACTTCCCCATAGTTTAATCGGATTTTGATTGAGCTTCCTCCCCCTTCCAGATCTACGGTCTGGTTGAGTAAGGATAGCTGTAATCTGTATGTTTTGACCAAGGGAGCAGATTGATTCAAGCATAGGCAATGCAATTTCATCCGAACCACAAAAGGCTATTTTTCTTTTTTCGACAAGAGACATGTAAAATGAATATTTAAATATTATCGTACTTTAGATAATCGAATTGAGACACAAAAAAAACCGCGAAAATGCGGCTTTTTTTTAAATATGATAATGTAAGACTATTTAGATTTTTTTTCGTCCGTGTATCTGGCTTCTTTACCTGCCAGAGAAAATTTTAATGGACATCCAGCAAGACCAAACTTTTGATGAATTCCCTTTTCCAAATATCTACGATAAGGATCAGCTAGTTTATGTTCACGGTTGCAAAAAAGCTTAATTCGAAAAGGACGATTCTCCACTTGAACAGCATAAAAAACCTTAAATCTCTTGCCTTTAATTTTTGAGGGCGGCCGATGCTCCCACATCTCTCCAATAAGTTTATTGAGTGCCGAGGTAGAAATCGATTTATCGAGCCTAGTATTCAAATCACGTCCCATCTGTAAAAAATCTTTAATCGCATGCCCAGTTTGGGCGGACACAAAACACACGGGAGAATCAGGCAAAAAGAAAAGTTCCTTGCGAATAGATTTTAAATAACTTTTCCGAAAATCTTTTTCATCCTCATAACCAGGCAGAGGATCTTTACGAAAACTTTCCAAAGCAAGGTCCCATTTATTAACGAGAATAGCCAGTGCCCGACCCTCATCAAGAACATGTCCCGCTAATATTTTGTCCTGTTTGGTTACCCCTTCCCTTGCGTCCAAGACAAGAAAAACAATATCGACTTCTTCAATTGCGTGCTTGGTTCGAACCGCAGAGAAATAATCAAGGGACGTGTCTAATCTTTTTTTTCGTTTCANNCCCGCCGTATCAAATAGACGGAACTTCCATGGATCTAGCCCTTCCTCAGTCTCATAATCCAAATCTAGTTCTACGGTTTCTCTAGTAGTTCCCGGCACATCGCTTACAATCAACCGCTCCATATTGAGCAATCGATTACACAGGGAAGATTTTCCCACATTCGGGCGGCCAATAAATGCTATTTTTGTCCGTGGTTCTCCCGATTCATCGGGCAAAGGCGGCGAAGGCGGAAGTAGGGAAAGTAAAAGACCCGAAAGTGAATCAATTCCATGACCATGCTCTGCTGAAACGGGCATCACATGCTCAAATCCTAGTTTTGCGAATTCAGGAAAGGCATAGTTTTTTTCAGGCTCGTCAATTTTATTCACGATCAATACAGGAGACTTGCCCATTTTACGAAATTTAGAAGCAAGAGTCTCATCCAATGGCAGAAGTCCTTCACGTCCATCAACCACAAATAGAANTAAGTTTGATGCTTGAATTGCGAAGTCCGCCTGTTCCTCAGTCGCATTCTGAATTTCCTGAGATGTCATATCTGGCAGCATTCCAATTCCTCCAGTATCCATTAAAACAAATCCGTCTGGAGAATCTGCTACCACCACATCTCTTGTGACCCCTGGCCGGTCATGAACAATCGAAATGCGTTTACCAGCCAAACGATTAAATAAACGGCTTTTTCCAACATTGGGCCTGCCAACAATAGCCACACTTACTTGATTACCCATGATAAATTAACAAAGGAAAAATTAAACTGCCGCGGACTCTCCGCTTGCTTCTGAACGAATTGTATCGATGAAAGATTCGATTCGATCGGTTGCTTTAACCAGTTTTTCATAGGAAGTTGAAAAGCTAGCTCGAACATGATTTTCACCATGGGNACCAAATGCAGTTCCTGGAACAACGGCNACTTCTTGCTCACGAAGCAAGCGGTGACAAAAGTCAACTTCGTTCAAGCCCAAAGTCTTAATGCTGGGAAAGGCATAAAAAGAACCTCTTGGTAAATGGCACTCCAAGCCTATTTCATTAAACCTACGGACTGTGAAATCTCTCCGCTTTTGATATTGCTCACGCATACGAAGTACATCTTCCGTACCATTCCGTAAAGCTTCTACAGCTGCCTCCTGACTTAGGATTGGAGCACACATCATACAGTATTGATGAATTTTCATCATTGCCTCAATTAGCCAATCCGGACCACATGCAAACCCAACCCGAAAACCTGTCATGGCAAACCCTTTAGAGAATCCGTGTAAAAGAATCGTTCGCTCCTGCATACCAGGCAATTCTGCAATACTAACATGCTCTCCTTCATAAGTAAGTTCAGCGTAGATTTCATCGCTTATCACNATAAGATCTTTTTCGACCGCAAACTTGGCTAACCTCTCTAGTTTAACTCGATCTGCGGTGCCACCAGTCGGGTTAGTAGGGAAATTAAGCAAAAGAACTTTACACCCTGGTTGCCAAGCATTCTCGAAAGCTTCGGGTTCAAGGGAGAAAGAATGCTCGGGAACTGTACCCACTGGGATTGCTTGCCCGTAGGCAAGAGAAATACTGGGAGCGTAAGAGACATAGCAAGGCTCATGGTAAAGAACTTTATCTCCCGGATTTAAAATCGCTCGCAATGCAATATCGATTGCTTCCGATACACCGACCGTGACAAGGACTTCAGTTTGCGGATCATACTCCGGTCCAAAAAATGAAGCAACATAGTTGGAAATCTCTCTGCGTAGGCTGAGAAGGCCACGGTTATCCGTGTATGATGTCTTCCCTTGCTCTAGTGCAAAAATAGAAGCTTCCCTAATTTTCCAAGGTGTAATAAAGTCAGGTTCTCCAATGCCCAGAGATATAGCCTGAGGCATTTCTGAAACGATTGCAAAAAAATCTCGAATTCCGGAACGGGGAAGATTTTTTACATGCTCAGCAACATAATTGGATGGGTTCATATGTTACCTATGCACTAACTGGTGGCTTTTCTGTGTTCTCTCCCTCTTGGGAAAGCAAATGGCCGTGCTCTTTGTAAGACCGAAGCAAAAAGTGAGTGGCCGTGGAAAGAACACCTTCAATCGTTGAAAGACGTTCAGAAACAAAAGAGGCAACCGCGTGTAAATTCCTGCCCTTTACAATGACCAATAAATCATACCCACCAGACATAAGGTGACACGCTTCAACTTCTTCAAATTTTGAAATCCGATGGGCTAAACGATCGAACCCTCCTTCCCTTTCAGGACTAATCTTCACTTCAATAAGAGCACGGACTAGATCACTATCTTTTTGAGATGGATGCACAAGAGGAACCCATCCAAGTAGAGAACCTTTGCTACGCAAGGTTTCAAGTTGAGATTTAACTTCTTTCTCAGAAAGATTAAGAATCTTTGCGAGCTTAGAAGGATCTGGATCTGCTGTTTCTTGAAGAATATCGAGTAAATTACTCATGATTAATGGGATGCAGTATACAAAGAAGTCGATTTAGGTAAAGAAGCAAAGCCTAGAGCCCACGATGCAAAATGAGCTTTAAAATTGCATTCAATCCTATGGAGTGAGTAATCTCGTTGTTGGCAACCATTGATTTGAGATTTTGTACTGGATATAATTCGGTGAGTAATTCCTCATGTTCATCAAAAGCAATTTTCGCAGTTTTATGGACACCTTCCACTAGTACAAAGTAGCAATGATTGGAAAGGATGGCCGCATTTGGGCGAGCTTGGCCAATCAATCGAGCATCTTTACCTACATATCCTGTTTCCTCTTCTAGTTCTCGTAACCCCGCCACAATTGGATTTTCGCCTTTTTCAATTACCCCACCCGGTGGTTCAAGGGAATACTCCTTTGTACCGTAGCGAAACTGACGAACCAATACCAATTCATCATTTGGAGTAATCGCGAGAACATTGACCCAGTCATTGGTATCAAGGACAAAAAAATCACTTTCCACTCCATCCGATTGTCGACGAAATCGGCGCTTATAAACCTCAAAAATACGGCAATCTGCATGCAGATTATCTTCAAGAACATCCCATCGACTAGGAAATTCTTTACTCATTAATTTGTATTTCTTCTATCAAAAATTCGGCAAGGCTATGATAGATAGGTACATCAGCCTGCCTCGCCTTTTCGTGTGTATTTTTGTCTATAGGTTTTCCTGTTTTCACAAGAGCCCCCCGCATGCCCGCGCTCAACCCAGTCTGTGGATCAATCCATTTATCTCCGANCACCCAGCATTGCTGAGAATCCAAGTCGAATTTAATGATCATTTCCTCCTCAAACCTTGGTGATGGTTTTCGATATCCTCCAGCTTCTTCAGGCAATTCAGGCGAGATACAAACTTCAGAAAAGAAATCAGTTGGCCAGCCAAATTCGTGATGCATATGTAGATTACAGGCATGCACATCTGACCAATCATAATAACCTCGAGCAATTCCAGATTGATTGGTGTGCATAAAAAGAAGGTATCCGGCTTTCCTCACTTCTAGTAAAAGATCAGCAATACCGGGAATAATTTCTAATTTCGCAGGATCTTTTAAGTAATGAGCATCTCGAATCAATGTTCCATCACGATCAAGAAATAATGCTCTTTTTTTATTCTTATTAATTACAAATGGTTTAAAATTTCGTAGGGGGAAGCGGTTGCGGTTCCAACTTTGCCAACCACCACCCCGGCAGCTAGGTTTGCAAACTCAGCAGAATGTTCAAAGGATTCGCCTGAGACAAGGGCCATGGTAAGGGATGCAATAACAGTATCACCAGCTCCAGAGACATCAAACACTTCACGCGCCGCAGTAGGGATGGTAGACTTAATTTTTCCATCTTTTGCAAGTAACATACCTTCAGATCCCAATGTAATCGCCAGCATCTTTGGAGCAAAGCGTTCAAAAATCCGATCAACAACCTCAATCTGTGGGAAAGGACCGTGAGTTTCTCGAGATAATCCGGCCAACTCGAGTGCTTCTAATCGGTTAGGAGTAAGTAGGTCCGGACCTGAGTATTTCAACAAACGGCTCGGTTTCGGGTCAATTGCAACAAACCGTGCATGACTGCTAACGAGTTCAAGAAGTTCATTGGTGACAAAACCTTTTCCATAATCTGAAATTATTACCGCATCTGCAGTTTTTACTTTGGGTATTAGGAGATCCCCTAGCACCCGAAGATCAGGGGAGTAATCTGCCACATGTGCTTCTCGGTCGACTCGACATATCTGCTGATTTGAAGCAGTAACTCTTGATTTACTAATGGTGGGGGCAGAAGAGAATCGAAAATTTGTATCCACTTTTACATCAGCAGTACTCAGAATTTCAACCAACTTGTTTCCTTTTTGGTCTGCTCCAAACCAACCGATGGTTTCCACAGATGAACCCAAAGAGCGCAAATTCAAAGCTACATTAGAAGCACCACCAGCAACTGATTTCTCTTCTTGCACAGTCAAAACAGGTACTGGTGCTTCAGGAGAAATTCGGCTGACTTCGCCTATTACATAACGATCCAACATAACATCCCCAATTACCAGAAATTTTAGACTTTTGATTTGTTCGAAAAGCTCTTTCATCTATTCTCTGAGATTAAAATGGAATTCACAAAAACAATAAAATTAATCTTTGCTATAATTTTAATTATGCAAGGTTGCAAGGAAAGTACCCTTGAAAATGACCTGCATTCGACAACTGGGTCAAAGGATCAATTCTATAACCTGAACCTTGCAGGAGTTTCGCTCAAAGTAGAAGTGGCGGCACTTGCAGATGAGAGAGCGAAAGGACTGATGTTCAGGGAAACTATGGGATTGCAGGAGGGAATGCTATTTATTTTTCAAACCGGAACGGAACAGTCTTTTTGGATGAAAAACACTAGAATTCCTCTGGATATCGGATATTTTTCTTCTGATGGTGAATTGCTTGAACTTCACAAGGCAAAACCACACGATTTATCAGGAGTCCCTTCCCATTCGAAAGACATTAAATTTGTCTTGGAACTAAATGCGGGGGCATACAAAAAATTAGGAATTACAATCGGTTCAAGATTAAG
>NHCX01000049.1 GCA_002168015.1 Verrucomicrobia bacterium TMED44 | reverse complement strand
GACCAACAATGGTGCCATTTCAGCCGGAGGACATGCCAAGACTCACATTGATGATGCCCGTTACTACAACCGGGCACTGGAAAGTTATGAAATCAAGGCTATGACCATACGTTCCAACAAATTGGTCTCGTATGTCGACACCCCCTACAGTTTTCAAATTCCCGCCACCCAAGGTCCAACAAGTTGGACTACTAACGGCACCCTTGCCTCCAAAGGTTTGAGTCTATCCAATACCGGGTTGATAACCGGTACGCCCAATGCAGCGGGTGAGTTCAGTTTCCCCATTACTGTGGCCAATTCCGAAGGCAATATGACCAGGACCTACCAGATGAATGTCAAAAAGGGCAACCGTGACCTTACCTGGTCCCAAACAATTGCCGGTCTCACCTATGGAGACGCCAATTTCACTCTAAGTGCCACTTCGACCAATGCGGGCGGTATTACCTACGCCTCCAGTGATGAGACCATCATTGAAATCAATGGAACCAGCCGAACTCAGCATAGTCTTGAGAATGGTTTAGTATGGTACTGGAATTTCGACAATGATCTNAATGGAACTTCCAATCCTGTAAATGCCACGATCGGCGGGATGAATGGAACCAAAGGTAGCGGGGTTACGGTGGTGCCCGGTAAATTCGGTAACGCCCTCAGGTTTGATGGTTCAAGCAATGCCAATTCCAAAGTCGAATTCGGGGCAAATTCACGGGCTAATTATGACGGAATCTTTTCCATCTCTTTTTGGGTCAAGCGAACGGGCTCCTATGATGGGACAGACCGAATTATCAGCAATAAAAGTGGAACGAGTAATTCGGGTTATGAAATTTACTTTTCCACTACCAATGATCGCCTTTACACAAGAGGCAGCACAAGTACAAATCGCTATTTGAGACCTACCAGTAGCTGGAATTCCCAGAATTGGGTCCATGTAGTTGTCACTTTTAACGCTCTGTCTGCAACGACTGCAGGTCGATGGAAAATGTACGGAGACGGCACCTTCCTTGGTCAAAACGATATTCCTAAGATCGGAACTGGATCTGCCAATTTGTTCTTCGGAAGACAAGCCAATGGAGGAAGCAGGATGGAAGCTGATCTCGATGATGTCCGATACTATGACCGGGAACTTAGTGGAGCGGAAGCGAACACCCTGTACGGTTCCGGCAATGGGGATTTTGTGACTGTTCGTACCGGCAATAAGGCATCCATTAAAAAGGCTGGAAATGTCACTTTGACCGGTTACGCACCGGGAACTACTAATATGTATGGTGCCACGCCCATCACCAAGACCATGACCGTTTCCAAGGCACAACTGACTTCTACCGGAGATGATTTCAGCATCAATGTTAACAATTCTATGCCAACGCTTACCGCCCAGACAACAGGCTGGAAAAACGGTGACACAACTGCGGTTCTTTCATCCCAGGTTTCAGTGACAACGAACGCTGCCAACTCCAGCTCTGCGGGCACCTTCTATGTTCGCCCTGGTGGAGCTGTTTCCGATCGGTATGTATTTAATTATGTGGATGGGCAATTAATTATTACTAACAAGACACCTCAATCTATTACCTGGGGTCAGGATTTCAGTTCGGCAGCCATCAATCAAATTGTCGATCTGAATGCAAGTGCCAGTTCCAACCTTCCTGTGACCTATGCAGTGAGCGATACTTCCAAGGCGGAACTCGCAGTCACCTTGCAAAGCAGTCTGGATTCGTGGTGGAAAATGGATGAGACCAGTGCCACTACCGTAGCTGATTCGAGTGGAAGCGGTGCTAGTTCCCATACCGCCGTGCTTATCGGAACCGATGGATCCAATAATTGGACGGAACTTGGTCCGCCGGTCGTCCGTCAGGGTAAATATGGAGGTGCCCTGACCCTCAACGGTTCCGATTATGCCACCTGCGTTTCCCATACCGGTATTTCCGGCGGTCAGAGAAGAACCCTTTCGCTTTGGTTTAAGACGAGTACGGCCAACAAACCATTGATCACTTATGGAGCAGCGGGCTCTGGTACCCTCTTTAAAGTCTCCCTTAATGGATCCGGAGCGGCCATACTTGATCTTGGCGGGGTTTCCATTACTGCCGGTACCGGATTGGCCAATGGAGCCTGGCATCACTTTGCGGCCACGGTTCCCTTCAATGGAAATTCAGGGGGGGTGAAGGTCTATGTCGATGGTTCAGTCACAAATGGTAGTGGCACCACCGCAATCAATACAAGTTCAAGTTCAAGTTCCAAGGTTAAGATCGGTTTTGACGGTTCGGCATTCTTCTCGGGCCAGATCGATGACATCCGTCTTTATAATGCGGAATTGAACGCGAGCACCATTGCCAAAGTATATGGTGGAGGAACAGGAGATTTCAACCGTCTGAAGGTAAAGGCGTCCGGACAGTTTTCCGTCACCGCTTCGCAGGCAGGTAATGGCACTTTTGCGGCAGCCCCCGTGGTTACTGAAAATCTTAACATTGGAAAACTTAATCAAACCATTGCTTTTTCACCCATTACTGACAAATCAATTGGAGATTTCGATTTTGANCCCGGAGCCGCATCCAGTTCAGGNCTGCCCGTTACCTACACTAGTTCANCTCCTTTGATTGCTTCGGTGGAAGGCACCACCCCAGGCAGTCAGAAGATAAAAGTCCGTGCGGCAGGAACAGTTACCATTACTGCATCCCAAGCTGGAAGTTCTTCTTACAATGCGTCCCCCAATGCGACCCAGACATTCACCGTGGGTTATTTTAATCTCTTTGCCAACTCCCTGCCCGGTTTGAAATTATGGCTTGATGGAAACAGTGTGGACAGTGATCATTCGACCGCAGACTCCATAGCCAACGGCACTGCGATCGGTTCCTGGAAGGATCGTTCGGTCAGCACCAACCACGCAACACAGGGAACCCTTTCCAATCGCCCCACTTATAATGCTAGTGGTTTAAATGGAAAAGGGACTTTAACCTACACAGCATCCCAAAGTTCGGATATTACCGGAGACTCTAGCATTCGGACTATCGTTACCGTGCTCCGGCAGGCTTCGGCTCAAACTTCCGCCACCAAACCTTTTGGTGGTAACCTTTTTGTCACTACCTCCGCAGATAAGTTTGGTCTACAAAGACAAGGTAGTGGCATGATCGATTCCGGAAGCAGTTCCAAAACATTTGCAGTAGTCACTCTCCAAATGGCAAGCGGGAATTATGCTATTTATGTAAATGGTTTGGAAAAAGGAACGGGAACTGATCCCAATACCCCAGCTGCATTTGATAAGATAGGAAACGACTTTGCAGGAGATATTGCTGAAGTTGTCGCTTACGATCGTGCCTTCAATGCAGGCGTCCGTAAGAAACTTGAAGGATATCTGGCTCACAAGTGGGGACTTACCTCCGGTTTCTCTAGTTCACACAGCTACAAGGTGGCCAAGCCCGCTTTCGGAGGTTCTCAGGTTCTTACTTTACAACCTCTTTCTGATAAACAGGTCAACCAGACCGTGAATCTTGTGGTAAGTGCGGATTCAGGACTAACAAGTTTCACTTACGACAGCAACGATTCCACCGTGGTATCCTTCTCTGGCAATGTGGCCACTGGACTAAAAGTGGGTAAAGTACGCATCACTGCAACCCAGGCAGGGGACGGTAACTGGTTGCCGGCAAGTGCGTACCAAGACTGGATCGTTACCGCAACACCACGATCCGACCAGACGATCACCTTTAACGCGATACCCAACAAAAACGCCCTTTCCGCAAACTTCAATTTGAATGCAACCGCAAGCTCGACCTTGCCCGTAACCTACCAAGTGGTCTCCGGTTCGAATATTGCCACGGTCACCAGTAATGGAACCGTGGATGTACTCGGCACTGGTGTCGCTACAATTCGGGCATCCCAGGACGGAAACGCCAGTTTCAATCCCGCCCCAACGGTTGAGCAAACTCTAACCGTCAGTAAGGCTGCGCAAACCACTACCTTTGGTGCCCTGCCCAACCAAAACCTCAGTGCGGGGACTTATACCCTCAATGCCAATGCTAGTTCCGGCTTGGGTGTCTCTTTTTCCAGTAGTGATTCTTCAGTGGCCAGTATAACCGGTAATGTGGCGACCTTAGTTGCAGGCGGCACGGTGCAAATCACCGCCAATCAGGGAGGTAATTCAATTTACGCCGCCGCTCCTCCCGTTACGCAGAATCTCACCATAATTGACGACACTTTGCAGACTCAAACCATAACCTGGTCGCAAAACCTGGCCAGCCTGACCTACGGATTTTCTGACATGAACATGTATGCCACGACGAATTCGAATCTCCCTATTACTTACACAATTACTAGCGGTGTTGGTGTCATAGATATCAATGGATCCAAGTTGAAAATACTTGGTGCAGGTAATGCAGTCGTGACTGCCTCACAAAATGGTAACGGACAATGGGCCGCTGCCTCCACTGTCAGTAAAAGTATTGTCATATCGAAGTCCAACCAAGTGATCGTCCGAAACAACAACAACACCACGCTGCTCAATTTGACCAAAGATTCAGGCGACCCCGAATTCACCCCCCAGATCAAGTCCATCAAACAAGGCACTACGATTGCAACAGGCTTACCTATAACCTACAGTAGTTCGAATACCAATGTTGTTCAGGTAACGGGAGCGAATTCACGATTGAAAATGGTTGGTGGTGGAACTTCCACCATAACGGCAAATCAGGTCGGTAGTAGTGGCTATAATCCGGCAAATGCCAGAACCTTCACCATAACGGTTACAGAATTAAGCCCGTACACAGACTCATTACCTGACTTGGTTATGTGGTTGGATGGAAAAGATATTAATGCGGACAGGATGCCTGAATCCCCTAGTAATTTCTTGGCCCATGCCAAAGTAAGTGCTTGGTCGGATCGTTCAGGCAAGGGCAACTCCTTAACACAGGTAAATTCAGTAAGTCATCCAACCTTTGAAAGCTCAGGCGGTCTCAGTTTCGACGGAAACTCGGACTTTCTAGACTCTACCCTACCCTCCTTGCTCGAGGGAAGTCCTGCTTTCACTATTTTCGTTGTGGCGGAGTCTCTCCAAAACGGTGGCCGATTGCTACAACTAGGTAACACTACAGGCACCGCTCAGCAAATAATTGGTTTTCACGAATCTGGTAGCATTCTTTACAACGACGGCAATCACAGTGCTTCTCAAAACTTCTCGACTTCAGCAACGATTGGTGTTTGGAAAAAGTCCAGTGGCAATCCAATTTCTGGAATTCAGTTTTCTCGTTTTGGATCCAGCATCCCCCTTACGGCCCCGTCTTCTTCAAAGTCAATTAGCCTTCCCGCTAACACATCTGTTACTTCATCCAAAATCAATTTAGGTAGAGGAACCAACGGAACATCCAATGAATACTTTAAAGGAATCATTCGTGAAGTTTTAGTTTTCAATTCAGAATTGGATGACTACTTCCAAAAAAGAGTAGAGGGATATTTAGCAAATAAATGGGGATCGAAGGCGAGCCTTTCCAACCAGCACCCATTTAAAGTGACTCCGCCGACCTTTGGCGGCACTCAATCCATTACTGTTGCCCACACTAATTTAGGAGTGGATACGAGCGATAATGTACCTTTTATGTCCATTTTTGATTCCCCATTTAAACTTGAAGGCTCTTATGCATCTTCCGGACTTCCCATTACATACGAAACCAACAGTAGTTCTGTTCTTTCCGTCGACTCAGCAGGATTACTTAAACCTAATCGCGTCGGGGTTGTCCGAGTTACTTTAAAGCAAGCTGGAGACTCACATTTTTCTTCCGCCTCAAACCAAGTTTTTAATATGAAGATTCTTGGTAAAAGATCACAAACGATCAACTTCGGAAGTATTCCAAATAAAGATCCTGGAGATTCTAATTTTAGCATAAGCGCAACATCCAGTTCCAGTTTGCCAGTTACTTTCACAAGTCTAAATACTTCGGTTGCTACAGTAACATCAGGTGGGGTGGTATCCATTGTTGCAGCTGGACAAGCTACCATCAGAGCATCCCAAGCAGGAAATGGCACATACGCATCTGCAGCGAACATAGACCAATCGTTTACAATTGGTGATCCGATGACAGTCTACTTTGATCCGATCGGAACATTGGGGCACAGTCAAAGCGTTAAGGTCAGAGCTTGGGCCAATGATGCTCGAAATGGAGCACTTCTAAACGGCACGGGAGGGATCACGATTGCTTATACAATTGTTTCTGGACCTGCTTCCATATCTGGTAACACTCTCACCACCAATTCTTCGGGTTCAGGTAATGTGGTTCTTAAAGTAACAGTCAGTGGGAATAATTACGCACCCGGAATTGCCACTATTTCATTCGCTGTGGATGGTTCTAAACAAGGACAAACAATTACATTTCTCAAAGGTGTGAAGGGTGGACTCAGGGACATCCAACTTTCAGGAAGACCTGTATCATTGGGAAAAATGGCATCCGCGAACTCCAATCTGCCTTTAACTTTCACGCTGATTAATAACCCTAACAATATTGCTAAAATCATTGGTTCCGGACCAAAGGCATTACTAGTGCTTGCCCCCAAAGGATCTGATTCATCCCAAAAGTTCTCAGGCTTTGGTGGAGCAAAAGACCTAACTATCAAGATTCGTGCAAGTCAGCCTGGTAACTCAAATAGTTGGCATGCGGCTCTTTCCGTCGAGCATGAAATCAAAATAAAAGAGCCCAGTAAAAATGCATTCTATGAAGCGAGGCGATTGGATTCGCGCTTTGATGTCAAAAAGAGTGCATTTTTAAACCGTATGACCAGGCAGGGAAAATCGGGCGATAAGGCAGCTTATCTTTTCAACCGTGATGATCAGGATTCTGATGGTGACGGTCTCACCAACTTGGAGGAGCGGGCATTTGGCGGAGACTCTCTGCTCGGCGATAAACGATCAAGCAAACCCAGGGCTATTCGAAAAGGAGACGGCTACGAATACATCAGTTTCAAAAGATATCAGGATGCATTTAATGAAGGGGACGGGCGCATCGAATATATCGTCGAGACCAGTCGGGATCTCCGCACTTGGATCACCGACTCCGACAACACAAACGGACCACTGCAAGTGGGAACCGCCGTTGATGTAGGTGGAGGCATGGAAAAAGTGGTCTTTCGATCTAGAGAGAAAAGAACCGATAACGGAGGAAAACAACTCTACATCCGTGTCCGGGTGAAATCCAAATAAATAAATCTTCAGCAAAAATATAGGCACCTGAAAGTTGGCTCTAAATTGTGACTAAAATGTTTCCACTTTGGGTCCAAGAGGTTCCCAAAAGTCCACCTAAATTGCTGATTACCAAAGATTAAAGCTCACTTAGAGTCAACTGCTCTACCAATTGAGCTAGCCAGGCACACAAGTAAGGGTTTGAAAGGAAGCATTTTCAGATTAGGGTCAAAGAGAATGACCTTTCTCAAATATGCATTTTCGCTGTTACCAATTCTAGCTTTTGGTGAATTTTCGCAACCGTTTATTTCCACTTTTTCGATCGTTGCGAGGGATCTAAAAACCAAGGAAATCGGGGTAGCCGTGCAATCGAAGTTTGTGGCCGTTGGTTCAGTAGTTCCCTATGCAAAAGCCGGCATCGGTGCGGTGGCCAGTCAGGCATGGGGAAACCCAAGATACGGCCCCATTGGATTGGAATTACTTGCACGCGGGATACCCGCAAAGGAGGCAGTCAGGGTAATGACCCTCAAGGATCCAAACCGCGAACATCGTCAACTGGCGATCATCGCAATCGATGGAAACGCGTCCATGTTTACAGGTCGAGAATGTATGGACTGGGCAGGAGGGAGAAGAGGACCCGGGTATGCGGTAATTGGCAATATTTTGACGGGTCCGAAAGTAATCGATGCCATGGCTCAGGGATTTGAGGATTCAAATGGTACCCTAGCTGAAAAAATGTTACTTTCCCTGGAAGCTGGACAAAAAGCGGGCGGAGATAAGCGGGGCAGGCAATCAGCTGCGTTGCTTGTGGTTCGCGAGGGTTGGGGCTACGGAGGACTCACCGATCGATTCCGGGATTTACGGGTGGATGATCACCCCTCCCCGATCAAGGAACTTGAAAGAATTTACTATCTTCACAGAAATCTGTTCCCTCGCCCCGATCAAAAGTTTCAGAACAAGAACTCCAAAGAATGACGATATCGATTCGACCTTCGCTTAAACTTCCCTACAAAGAAGTGTGTTTGTGATTTCTTCTATTTCAATTTCATGAAAGCCTTGGTGCTTTTTTCCGGCGGCCTCGACTCCACCGTGCTTGCTAGCCTGATGAAAAGGGATGCAGGCGAGTCCCATTTGCTTTCGATCGATTACGGACAGAGGCACGCCAAGGAACTAAATCACAGTCTACAAGTGGCCAAGCATTTGGATCTTCCCCATAAAATTCTAAAACTCCCCCAACTTGGAGAAATTCTGGGCGGGTCTTCCCTGACGGATAAAAGTCTGGTCCTTCCACAAGGTCATTACGCAGAAGAGTCAATGAAATCAACGGTGGTCCCCAACCGCAATATGATCTTGCTCGCCTTGGCAGGTGGCCATGCACTCTCCCTGGGTTTTGATACCATAGCTTATGCCGCCCATGCCGGGGATCATACCATTTATCCAGATTGCCGGCCCAAATTTGCAGATGCCATGAATACGGCACTCGGGCTTGCCGACTGGAGCAGCCTATCTCTTCATCGTCCATTTGTGGATATGACGAAATCCGATNTNGTTTCTNTGGGNNCTNAATTAGACGCNCCTCTNCACCTNACNTGGTCNTGCTACGCNGGCAANNAAATNCANTGCGGNAAATGCGGNACNTGTGTCGANCGNAAAGAAGCCTTTGCTCTCGCCAATATTCCCGACCCCACCAAGTATGAGGAATAACCCAACACTTTCATGATCACTTGTAGCAAGTCCTATCGGGATATCCCGCTCTCTCATCGTCAACCGCTCCACGGCGGGAAATGCTCCCGACTACACGGGCACAGTTGGGCCATAACACTTACTTTCGAAGCCAAGGAACTGGACGATAACGGATTTGTAATCGATTTCGGCGACCTTCATTTCATTAAGGACTGGATTGACCTCAACCTGGATCATGCCACAGCTCTGAAAAAGTCCGATCCCATGCGGGAAGAATGTGAAAAACTCGAAGAAATGGGTCTCTTGAAAATCCTTTGGTTGGGCAGTGCATCCTGTGAAGGAATCGCCANGTNTTTATATCATATTTTTCAGCCAATGATCGAGGAGAAGACACAAGGGCGAGTTCGCCTGCAATCTCTGCATCTGGAAGAAGACTCTAAGAACTCCGCCACCTTTACCCCTCCTGCCTAACCATGGACGGTTATCCGGTATACGAACGTTTTCATTCCTGGCAGGGGGAAGGTTTTCATCTTGGCAAATCCGCTTTTTTCATCCGCCTGCATGGATGTCCAGTACATTGCCCTTGGTGTGATTCTGCCGGAACTTGGCACCCCCAACATACGCCGGAAAAGGTGGAACGTATGTCCCCCGACGATTTGGCTGATGAAGCATTTCTCGCCTGTCCTGAGATCGTCGTAATAACTGGAGGGGAGCCTGCGATACACAACCTGCAGGATCTGGCCTATCAGTTAAAAAGTCGGAACTTACCAGTTCACCTGGAAACCTGTGGGGCCTTCCCCATCAATGGCGAAATCGACTGGATTACGATTAGCCCGAAGTGGGCAGCACCACCCATCGAAGAATCGCTGGAAAGAGTAGATGAATTCAAGATTATTGTTGAAGATGAACATAGTCTCGAAAAATGGAGCGAGGCTCTATCGCTTAAGAATGAAGATCTACCGGTTTGGTTACACCCCGAATGGTCCAAGAGCAAAGATCCGATTGTACTGAATTCGATAACCCAATGGATCAAAGAAAATGGCCCACCTTTTCGGGCAGGTTTCCAAGCCCATAAGCTTTATATCGCGGATCAGTCCGATGAAAGGAGCAGACCCGAAGCTAGTCTGAGTCATTTGCCCCGCTAAATAGCTAGTAATAGGGAGTAGAAATGTGCGGAAGATATACCTGGAAAAAGACTCATAACGGACAATTCAGGAAACTGGTTAAGGATCCAGCCACTCCTGCTGTACCCAGCTTCAACCGGGCACCCGGTCAATCCCACCCTGCCATCACACTGAATTGCGGAAGTCCGACATGGAAGGAAATGAGATGGGGGAACCCAAAAAATGAACAGGGTTCCGGTTTTTTCCCAATCAACGCAAGATCTGAAACGGTGGCCGAAAAACCAATCTTCAGGCAGTCTTTTTTAGAAAAAAGATGCCTAATCCCTGCGGACGGATGGTTCGAGTGGCAAGTGATTGAGGGCCAAAAATATCCTCATTATATTTTTTCAGAGAGAAATGAAGTTTTCGCATTTGCAGGTATCTGGACAAGCGGCAAGGAGACTGAGTCCGGATCTTCATTTTTTTCTGTTCTAACCCGGAGTGCAGCGTCCAATATCCTCCACATCCATCACCGTGCACCGTTGGCATTGACTGAGAAACATTGGGAAAACTGGTTAAAGCAGGATATAGATGTACAAGCCCTGATTACACAAACTCAATGCGGACAGCCAAGATGGAGTGCTACGCAGGTGAGCTCACGGGTAAATTCGACCAGAAACAATGACTCCAGCCTTCTCGAACCTTATTCCGGCAAACAGTCTCTACTCTTTTAGCCTTTTTTTCTTTGAGTAAAAAAAACTCTTATTCCCTGGCAAGAGCGAAGCTGGAAAGCTTTTTCGAAAATAAGAAGTGGAAGCCTTTCCCCTTCCAAAAAAAAACCTGGGAAGCCTGTAAAGAAGGAATGAGTGGACTTGTTCATGCTCCGACCGGAACGGGTAAAACCTACGCAGTGTGGGCACCTGCTCTGATGGAATGGATGTCCGAGCAGAGGGACTGTAAAATACCCAAACGGGCCCCAAGTCTACGGGTGCTATGGGTAACTCCGCTGCGTGCTTTGGTTGAGGATACCACTCGTACTCTAGAGGAGTTAAGCGAAGGTCTTGGGCTACCTTGGAACATCCAATCCCGAACCGGAGACACATCGAGTTCAATCAAAGCGAGGCAAAGAAAAAAATACCCTTCATGCCTAGTGACCACTCCGGAAAGCCTTTCGTTATTGTTGTCCTACCCCGAGACCCAAGAAGCGTTCTCCGATTTAGGTGCTGTGATTGTCGATGAGTGGCATGAATTGCTTGCAACCAAAAGGGGAACACAGACGGAACTTTGCCTAGCCAGACTTAGAAAATGGAACCCTGCTATCAAAACATGGGGCCTTTCAGCTACCTTGGGAAACCTAGAGACTGCCCTATCGACCTTGGTGGGCTCCCATACAAAACGAGTCCTCATCAATGGTGATTTAAAGAAAAAATTTGTGGTCAAAACAATTATTCCCAAAGACATGGAAAAATTTCCTTGGGCGGGCCATCTCGGAGGAAAACTGGTTGAGCAAGTTGCTCGGCAAATAGAAAAAGCCCAGACTAGCTTAGTCTTTACAAATGTACGTTCTCAAACCGAGTACTGGTATCATGCCCTTCTTTCAGTTCGGCCTGAGTGGGTGGATGATCTGGGAATTCATCATGGTTCAATCGACCGTAAGGAACGTGCCCAGGTGGAGGAACGTCTGCGTCACGGAAAAATCAAAGCAGTCGTTTGCACCAGCAGCCTCGATTTAGGCGTGGACTTTTCTCCGGTTGAACAAGTCATTCAAATCGGTGGACCCAAAGGAGTCGCACGCCTCTTACA
>NHCX01000048.1 GCA_002168015.1 Verrucomicrobia bacterium TMED44 | reverse complement strand
ATCTTTGTCCGAGACGCGTAAGACCTGAAATGGCGGAGAGGGCGGGATTCGAACCCGCGGTACCTTGCGGTACACAGCATTTCCAATGCTGCACAATCGGCCACTCTGTCACCTCTCCAAGTGTAAGATGAGATTTAATGCCTTGAATTAATCCATTCGTCAACGATCAAAACTTCATCTGAGTACCCTCGTTTGGAGAAAATTTCACTTTTTTAAACTCTGAGACTTTTGGTGTTTGCCTGATTGTACTTAAAGGTTAGAAAGAACCCTATGACTGCAAATGAAGTAGCGTATAACGGAAAAGTGGAAGGAGATGTAATTGTGACCAAGGCGGATGCAGTTATAAATTGGATTCGCAAACATTCAGTATGGCCCATGCCAATGGGATTGGCATGCTGTGCCATTGAATTGATGGCTTCTGCCGCATCGAGGTACGATATTTCCCGGTTTGGCATGGAAGTGATGAGGTTTTCTCCCCGGCAATCAGATTGTATGATTGTGGCTGGTACGGTGACTTACAAGATGGCCGAGGTGGTTCGAAGAATTTATGACCAAATGGGAGACCCTAAATGGGTGGTGGCCATGGGTGCCTGTGCCTCCACCGGTGGAATGTACCGTTCCTATGCGGTGATGCAGGGGGTTGATACAATCGTGCCCGTGGATGTTTATGTAAGCGGGTGCCCACCGCGCCCTGAGGCTTTACTCGATGCAATGATGAAACTTCAGGATAAGATAGGTGGTGAGTCATCCGTCCAAAATTTGAAAGGCGAGCCAAACATCGCAGTCGCCAGCTAACTGCTATGATTGACCAAGATTTTACGGAATCTCTGTTAAGTCGCTTCAAATCGGTGACTAAACGTCATCACGAAGATTGCCTGACCTTGGAATGTGATTCTTCTGAAGTGGCTGAATTGTTGTTCCACTTACGGGATGAAGAAACCTTTGACCTTATGGTTGATCTCACTGCAATTGATCATGGAGAGTTGGCAGAAATCCGCTTTTCGGTGGTTTCGCATCTTTACTCCCGTATCCATCGGGATTATTTACGTATTCATTCGATCTGTGGTGATAATGAATCTCCTAGCTTCCCCAGTGTTTCGAGTATCTTCCCGGCAGCCAATTGGCATGAGCGTGAAGCGTATGACATGTTTGGTATTCACTTTACGGATCATCCGAATTTAAAAAGAATTTTAATGTGGGACGGATATCCTTATTATCCCTTGCGCAAGGATTTTCCTCTTGCTGGAATTGAAACTCCTTTACCTGCGGATGATGTTGCTGAGGTTACCCAAGCAAGTGTGGATCCCGCACCCATGATGGGTGGCCCCTTTGTCTCCACTACAGACGGAAATATGAGTGATTCTGAACCCAGGGCAAAGGACGAAAGTTGGACCGAGTAGATCGAAAAACCATCATGAGTACCAAGACCGTCGAAGTAAATGTTGGGGATGTGGGTGCACGGGGTGCAGATGCTTCCCATCAAGTGGATGGAGAGAAAATGGCTCTGAATGTGGGACCCTCTCACCCAACGACTCACGGGGTATTGAGATTGATGATGGATTTAGATGGGGATGTCATTACCCGATGTGAACCAGTGCTTGGGTATTTACATCGCGGAGATGAGAAGATTGCCGAGAATATGACCTACAATCAATTTGTTCCCTACACGGACAGGTTGGATTATTTGGCTCCACTGGCGAATAATGTTGCTTATGCCATCGCGGTGGAAAAGCTCACCGGGATCGAACTTCCTGAAAGATGCCAGGCTATTCGTGTGCTTGTCAGTGAAATGGCGAGGATTTCAAGCCATCTTTTGGGCATGGGAGTTTTTGGTATGGATGCCGGTGCCTGGACTCCCTTCATGTATACTTTTACAGAAAGGGAAAAGCTCTACACTTTATTTGAAGAATTAACCGGTGCCCGTTTCACCACTTCGTATACGAGAATTGGAGGAGTGGCCCGAGATATCCCTGAAGGATGGCTTGGTCGAGTAACTCACTTTTGTGAAAATTTACCCAAAGCAATTGATGAAGTTGAGAAGTTACTGACCCGTAATCGTATCTTTCTCGACCGAACTGAGGGAATCGGACAGGTTTCCAAAGAGGATGCGATTGCCTATGGTTTTACCGGACCGAATCTGAGGGCTTCCGGTGTAGATTTGGACTTACGTAAAGATAAACCGTATTCCGGATATGAAAAATATGATTTCGATGTACCCATAGGTACCCGTGGTGATTGTTATGATCGTTATCTTATTCGGATTGAGGAAGTCAGGCAGAGCTTACGCATCATCAAGCAGGTGATTGATGATTTTCCTTCAGGACTTTGGTATTCAGAAGATGCCAAAAAGATTTTTGCCCCTCCCAAGGACAAGATTTTGACGAGCATGGAAGAATTGATTCAAAATTTTATGATTGTCACTGAGGGACCTCAAATCCCTGCTGGAGAGGTCTATTTTGAAGCGGAGAATCCGAAGGGAGCCCTCGGTTTTTATATCGTTTCGAAAGGGGGCGGGGTTCCATACCGGCTGAAAATCCGTGCACCCAGTTTTTGCAACCTGAGTATTCTCGAACATATGGTCCCTGGGCATATGCTAAGTGACATAACTGTTATTCTCGGAAGTCTTGATTTCGTGATGGGTGAGTGTGACCGGTAATTTTGCGATGAATTTATCTGAAGAAACTATACAAAAAATAGATGAGGTCATACCTCGATACCCTGAAAAACGAAGTGCTGCCCTGATGGTTATTCATTTGGTGCAGGAAGAACTCGGTGCAGTTGATTTACAAGCAAGTGAGTGGATTGCTGAAAAATTAGATCTTCAACCGATTAATATCCGTGAATTAATTACTTTCTATCCGATGCTTCGGGAAACCCCTTGGGCTGAAAATCATGTTCGGGTCTGCCGTACTCTTCCTTGTGCTCTTCGTGGGAGTTACGCGACATGCAAGAAATTGGAAGAGAAACTTGGAGTTAAGGAAGGACATGTTTCTGAGGACGGGAAGTATTCGATTGAATTCATGGAGTGCCTTGCGGACTGCGGAGAAGGTCCTGTGGTCATGGTCGGTGATCAAACTTTTGAAAATGTTGAGGAAAAAGATGCAGGTAAATTGGCTGACCTGTTATTGAAAGATAAGCTCAAGGATTCCAAGCAATTTATTAGTTACGAAAAGGCAGTTGATTCGGTTTCACCATCCAAATCTTAAAGTATCATGATTAGCAGAAAAATTCCCAAGGAACGCAGGATTATCCTCAAAAATGCCGATATTCCCACCTACTCTAACAGGATATCCTGTTACATCAAAGCAGGGGGATACAAAGTGCTTAAAAAGTCTCTGAAGAATAAACCAGAGGAGATTGGGGAAGAAGTCCTGAAATCAGGGATGCGCGGCCGGGGCGGGGCAGGTTTTCCAACAGGTATGAAGTGGAAGTTTTTAGACCGCAAATCAGGCAAGCCGATCTACCTGATCTGTAATGCCGATGAATCCGAACCCGGTACTTTTAAAGATCGTCAAATTATTCACAAAGATCCTCATCAGTTAATTGAAGGAATGATGCTCTCTGCCTTCGCGATCCAAGCAAAACAGGCTTTTATATACATACGAGCGGAATTTTTCGAAGGGGCCAAGATACTTGAGCGAGCCATTGCCGAAGCCAAGGAGAAGGGCTTTTGTGGAGAAAACATTTTGGGTAGCGGTTACTCTTGCGATTTGGTTGTTCACAGGGGTGCGGGGGCATACATCTGCGGGGAGGAGACCGGTCTGATTGAATCTCTTGAGGGAAAACGTCCTAACCCGAGAATTAAACCTCCTTACTTTCCAGCTGTTTTAGGTCTTTATCAGTGCCCGACAATCGTTAATAATGTGGAAACTCTATGTAATGTTAAACACATTATGGAAATGGGAGGTGAAGAATTCTCCAAGATTGGAAAACCAAACAATACAGGTACCCGAATATGGTGCGTTTCTGGCCAAGTGAAAAACCCGGGTTATTTTGAATTCGAATGTGGCGATCTTACTTTAGGAGAAATGATTCATGATGTTTGTGGTGGTCTTTTGCCTGGGCGATCTTTACAGGCTGTGATCCCAGGTGGTTCATCTGCTAAAGTATTACGGGCGGATGAACGCTTTAAGGGAACGTTGAAAGACGGTACTGACTTTGACTGGGGAATTGAGGATATCCCGCTTGACTTTGACGGTCCTATGGCAGCGGGAACCATGTCTGGCTCGGGCGGTATTGTGGTGATGGATAATACGGTCGACATCGTGGAGGCCATGGCAAATGTGAATGCCTTTTACGCTCATGAATCATGCGGACAGTGCACTCCGTGCCGGGAAGGCTCACTTTGGATGAAAAAGATAACCACCAGGATGTGTTCCGGTGANGCTCGTGAGGAAGATGCGGATCTTTTGCTAAGTGTTGCGAACCAAATTGAAGGCCGCACAATTTGTGCTTTTGGAGAAGCTGCAGCTTGGCCCACACAAAGTTTTGTTAAGAAATTCCGTAAAGATTTCGTAAAAAAGGCGAAATCGCAGAAGCGAAAAAAAGACTCCATGCAACTTATTTAATAGTAATGATTTCTAAAAATAAGGGTGAAACCGTTTCCATTGTCCTTGATGGTAAAGAAGTAGAAGTCCCTGCGGGTATTAACTTAGTTGATGCGGCCGCTCTCTTTAAAAAAGAAATTCCCCACTATTGCTACCATCCACAACTTAGCGTCGCAGGAAATTGTCGAATGTGCCTTATTGAAATGGGTACACCTATGCGTGACCGCGGGACTGGTGAACCTGTTCTGAATGAGGATGGGATTCAAAAAATAGGGTGGGTTCCTAAACCGGTTATTGGATGTGCCACGACTGTTTCTCCTGGTATGCATGTGAAAACCATTTCAGATAAGGTGACTGATTGCCGAGAAGGTATTATGGAATTTCTTTTAGTCAATCATCCTCTGGACTGTCCCATTTGTGACCAAGCTGGAGAATGTAGACTTCAGGAATTTGCCACAGATTATGGCCGTGGTTACAGCCGATATGTTGAGAGAAAAAATGTTAAACCGAAACGCACCCGCCTCGGACCCCGTGTAACTCTAGATGATGAGCGTTGTATTTTATGTTCAAGATGCATTCGCTTTAGTCAAGAGGTAGCCAAAGACGATGTGCTAGGCTTTGTGGACAGGGGGAGTTATTCCACTCTTGCTTGTTTCCCCGGACGAGAGTTGGAAAATAATTACTCTCTCAACACTGTTGATATTTGTCCTGTCGGGGCCCTTACTAGTACAGATTTTCGTTTCAAAATGCGGGTTTGGTTTCTAAAAGAAGCACCGAGCATTTGCACAGAGAGTAGTGCTGGTTGCAATATTTTGGTTTCGAGCCGAGAAGGTGAAATACACAGAATTACACCTAAAAGAAATGACAAAATCAATGACAGCTGGATGACAGACAGCGGTCGAGTTTTATACAAGCAGGTACGATCGGATGATCGATTGTTAAAACCCCAGATTAGGCAAGAAGAGACCACGCTTGAAGAGGCTATTTCTTCTGCAGTACAAACTTTGAAGGGGAAAAAGTTGGCCGTTGTTGGTTCCTGCAATTCAACCCTTGAGGAATTTTATCTTCTCAACCGACTCACCAAAGCAGTTAAAGCGAAAAAGTACCTTCGTGGCCATTTTGGAGAAGATGATGGAATTCTTCTTTCTGCAGACCGCACACCGAATCTTCGTGGTTCACTCCTATCAGGCTTTTCCAGCGTATATCCAAAAGACAATCTTTCGAAATTATACAATGATTTAAAAAAGGGTACAGTGGATACATTGCTCGTGCTCAACGAAGACCTGCTATCCTCTGGTGTCGAGGCTGAGTCATTGATGGGGGTACCCGTAGTATACATGGGAACCCATGCTCACGCCACTTCTGAAATCGCAGAAGTGACCATTCCCACATTAACAAGTTTTGAAAAAAGAGGCACTTTTGTGAATCGTTCGTTTTTTGCCCAAGGGTTTGCCCAGGCAGTCCCTGGACCTGCTGGACTTTTGCCCGATACCCATATTTTATGTAAATTGCTTACGGGTTTGGATGAAGAGTGTAAACTCTCTCCAGACTTGTCCCTTATTTGGAAAAATCTTTCTTCTCCTCCTAAATCACCATTTAAAGGAATGACCTTCACGGATGCCTTAAGGGGTTCTCTCAAAATTGATGGTTCTAAATGGGATGAACTCCCATTTGTGGAGAAAAAAGCCCTTCATTTTGAATCTCCTTCGAAAATCGCTCAAAATTCATGATTGAATTTGAAGTTATCCAATTGGTCGTATTGAAGGTAATTTTCGCCTTCCTGATGGTCGGTGCAGTTATGACTATGGCTGGATATTCAGTATTGGCGGAGAGAAAAGTGAGTGCATGGATGCAGGGTAGAGTGGGACCCAACCGTACGGTACTCCCTCTCATCGGTCGTATCCCGATCATTGGATCTTTTCTGAAGGGCTTGGGTATATTCCAGCCTCTTGCCGACGGNCTTAAATTTCTTTTCAAAGAAGAAATCGTTCCTGGTCATGTTAACAAATTTTATTATTATTTAGCTCCAATAGTCGCATTAGTTCCAGCCTTAACGACTATGACGGTTTTACCTTTTGGTGAGTTCACCAATTCGGAAGGTAGTGTATTACCCCTGATTCTTGCTGACCTTGATATAGGGATTCTTTTTGTTTTAGCTGTCTCTTCGTTAGGAGTTTACGGCATTGTCCTAGCTGGTTGGTCATCAAACAGTAAGTACCCATTTCTAGGGGGGATTCGATCTTCTGCCCAAATGATCTCTTACGAATTAGCTATGGGGCTTTCTTTACTGCCAGTTTTTTTATGGGTTAGCGAGCCAGGTGCAACCGCCTCAAGTCTTAGCTTAGTTGAAATAGTCCGATCGCAGCATGCATCGAGCTGGTTGCTGATTATCCAACCTGTCTCTGCACTTATTTTTCTGATCGCGCTTTTTGCTGAGACCAATCGTTTACCTTTTGACATGCCCGAGTCGGAAACTGATCTTGTGGGCGGGTTCCACACGGAATATGGGAGTTTCAAGTTTGGTATATTTTTCGTGGCCGAATATGCTCATATTGTCATCGGCTCAGCTATTTTCACTCTTCTTTTTCTTGGCGGCTGGAATTTTCTGCCATGGGTTGAGAATCCCTGGCCCGCCACATGGATTGGGACACTTTTGGGAACTGGATGGTTTCTAACTAAAACCATCGGTCTCATATTCTTTTTCATTTGGGTTCGCTGGACCTTGCCGAGGTTTCGCTACGACCAAGTGATGGACCTTGGTTGGACGAAGCTGTTACCTTTGGCTTTGGCTAATCTAATTTTTTATGTTCTAGTCGTTACATGGCTTGATCAATCAAACCTAAATTTACCTTAATCTGACATGGCCAAAACAGTTGTTTTAGAACGAAAACCGTTATCTCTTTCGGAACGCACATACTTACCGCAAATTGCTACTGGTTTAAAAACCACCTTTAGCAATATGTTTAAACCTAAAGTGACCTTACAATATCCTGATGAAAAGCCGAGAATCCCACAAAATTATCGTGGAGTTCCCACTTTGGTAAAGGACCCTAATGGTCGAGAAAAGTGTGTTTCCTGTCAGCTTTGCGAATTTGTATGTCCTCCTAAAGCCATCCGGATTACCCCGGGATCTGTGCCTGAGGGGGATGAAACTCGTGAACATGTGGAAAAAGCTCCCGAAGAATTTGAAATCAATATGTTGCGTTGTATCTACTGTGGTTATTGTCAGGAAGTTTGCCCTGAAGAAGCCATTTTTCTGCAAGACGAGTATTCTTCATCCGGTTACACGCGGGAAGAGATGGTCAATAATAAGGAAAAACTTTATGAATTAGGTGGCACACTTCCCGATCCGCATTACAAGTGGGACAAAAAAAAGGATGCGGAGAAGGCAGGCAACTCTCACTAAAAGTCTTTTTTGGTTGAGGAATTGCCCTGAATTTACTCTATAGATGTGAGTGAACATTCTGTCTTCTTTATCCAAAACCTTTAACTAGTGAACATTGTCGATATTCTCTTTTATCTTTTTGCGACTTTGTCGCTGGGTGGCGGGCTATTAATGGTATGTTCCAAACATCCTGTGTCGGCTGCCATGTTTATGATTATCTCTCTGGTTGGCGTAGCTGCCCTTTTCGTATTGCTTGAGGCGTTCTTCTTGGCAGTGCTNCAGATTCTGGTTTACGCGGGTGCAGTCATGGTTCTTTTTCTGTTTATTATTATGTTGTTAGATGTTGGACCTGAAGGAGGAAAAGCTTCCAAGATTAAATTAATTTCAGGCTTAGCCGGTGCTTTCTCTATCTCGTTATTAGTGGTTGTTTTTTTGATGATGGTACAAAGCTCCGGATGGTTAGGAGAAGCATCCAGTTGGGCTCCAGTTGTTTCCACTGCTGAACTCACAACTGGTGATAATTTATCCTTTTCAACTTCCGTTAAAAGTTTTGGATACGGCTTGATGACTAAATACATGCTACCCCTGCAAGTTTCTGGCTTCCTGCTTCTTGCTGCAATGGTGGGGGTCATTGTCCTGAGTAAGAAAGGTGAGGAGGGCACCAGTTAGCTATGGAATCGGTTACTCCTTCACATTATCTTATCCTTGCACTTTGTCTTTTCTCCATTGGTTTTTTTGGAGTACTTTTAAGGAGAAACCTTTTACTTCTTCTCATGTCCCTCGAATTAATGCTCAACGGCATTAATTTAGCACTGGTGACTTTTTCCCGTACCTCCTTAAACCTAGATGGCAGTATTTTTGTTTTTTTTATTATGACAGTTGCGGCCTCCGAAGTTGCAGTTGGATTGGCACTTCTTGTTGCCTTATACAAAAAGCGTCGAAGTGTTTTTTCTGAGGATATGAATTTAGTAAGCAACTAATCTTTGTTAAATGATACAAGTTGCACTTAGCCTTTTGCTTTTACCACTTNTCTCTGCAGCGGTAACTCTACTTTTCTTGAGAAAGCATGGAAACATTGCTGCTTTATTGTCCGTAGCCTCGGCCGGAGGAATACTTGTTTTTGCCTCTTTTTTAATTTTTAGCGAAAGTGAAGGTTATATTTTTGCATGGAACACTCCTTGGTTTGAATTATCGAACTGGCAATTAAGTTTTGGCTTCCTCGTAGATAGTCCAGCGAAAACCCTCCTGTTTGTTGTCTCATTTGTTGGTTTTTTAATCCACATCTTCAGTCTCGGATATATGGGAGACGATCAAGCGAAAGCANGATATTTTGGAGGCCTATCAATTTTTATGTTTTCCATGTTGGGGATCACTCTTTCCGACAATTTGGTGATGATATTTGTCTTTTGGGAGTTGGTTGGTTTCAGTTCCTATCTATTGATCGCTCATTATTTTAATACCGAAGAGGCGGCTGAGGCTTCCAAGAAAGCTTTTATTGTNAATCGGGTAGGGGACTTTGGATTTCTCTTAGGAATCATTATCACCTACTGGACATACGGGACGGTCAACCTGCAAGAATTATCTGTGACCGCAAATTTAGACCCGAGTCTTACTTCAACTGCTCTTTGTCTTTTATTAGCCTGTGGGTTTATCGGAAAGTCTGCCCAGTTTCCTTTGCATGTCTGGCTTCCTGATGCCATGGCTGGACCGACTCCGGTATCAGCCCTTATCCATGCAGCAACTATGGTTGCAGCAGGTATTTTTCTCCTGATTAGAATTGATTTTCTTTTCACCGCAGAAGCTTTGAAGCTTATTGGCTTGATGGGTGCAATCATGGGCCTTTATGCAGGCTTTTGTGCTCTAACTCAACGAGATATTAAGAAAGTATTAGCTTATTCCACTCTTTCTCAACTTGGATACATGGCGGCGGCTTTTGGTCTGGGACTTCCTGGAATTGCGCTTTTTCATCTCATGACCCATGCCTTCTTTAAGGCTTTGATGTTTTTAGGATCAGGATCCGTTATTCATGCCTGCCATCATGAGCAAGACATATTTAACTATGGTGGATTAAGAAAAAAGATGCCTATCACTGCGTACACTTTTTTGATTGGGGTCCTCGCCATTTCAGGCGTTCATTTCCTTTCCGGGTATTTTTCTAAAGATGCAATTCTTTTGGGTGCATATAATTTAGATTTTGTCATCTTTGTAATTCTGTACTTTGGGGCGATTCTTACCTCTATTTATATGTTTAGGCTCTATTTCCTTACCTTTTGTGGTAAAGCCCGCTCTAAAAACTCTGCTAACGCCAACGAGTCTTCAATCTTTATGACTGGCCCGCTTCTTGTACTCGGTGTTCTTTCTGTCTTTGGGGGTTTTCACTCCCTTTACCCCGGACAAATTGTGGAGTTTTTGCTTCCGGATATTTTGCGGGTGGGGGAAATGCCTCATCATATATGGATGAATGTTTTGGGGCTGTTTGCATGGTTTGGCGGTTTACTTATCGCGTGGAAGTTCTATGGATCTCAGACTTCAGATTCCGATCCTCTTGCTGAAAGTGCACCGGGTCTGTTTCAACTTTCGCAAAGCAAGATGTTTTTTGATGAAGTTTATTCTTTTTATGTAAAACGCATACAGGATCCATTCTTTCGTTTCCTCGAAGTGATGGAACTGCTTTTTATATCCGGTTTGATGGTCAGAGGCTCTGCTGGAATCGCTGCCTTATTCGCCCTACTGGGTAAGTCTTTCTATTCGGGAAAGATACACAGTTATTCATTTTGGTTTGTCTTAGGAACATTGGGCTTCCTTGCTTATGCCATTTTTAGCGGAGGTAGCAGTTAGAAGATGGACTTTCACCAACTCCTACTTCTTGGTGCAATTGCCGTACCCATGGTCACGGCAATTATTATCCTCTTTTTCTTTCTATCTGATCCAACGAAAGCAAAGCAGCTTGCGTATTTTGGCTTCGGGTTTCCCTGCCTTGCAGGAATTGTTCTATTCATTAACATCGATCCGTACATTGCTGGGTACTCCTTTGAAATTTTGTATGAACGCATGGGATTACAGTCATTGGGAATTACTTTTCACCTTGGACTCAATGGAGTCTCTTCGCCTCTCTTTGCGATGGCAGGAATTGTGGGGATGTCGGCTTTCTTAGTTGCGATTAATTCTAGTGCTGACCGGATGCCTTTGTACCTTGCATTGCTGGCTTTTATGCAATCCGGACTGATGGGATTATTNGCAAGTGTAGACATCTTTTTTTATTATCTGTTCCACGAGTTCGCTCTGATCCCCACTTTTTTAATGATTGGACTTTGGGGAGGTCGTGACCGTCGTTCTATTGCTCTTGAAATAACCATATATTTGACCCTGGGAGCACTTATTTCCCTTGGAGGATTGGTTGCTTTGAATGTAATGCTGGATGCTCCCAAGTTTGACTTTCCAACTTTAACTGCANCATTATTAGAGGAGGGCTTAGGAAATGGTACGCAAAAGAAAATCTTTGGTCTGCTTTTATTTGGNTTTGGAATTTTGGTTGCCCTATTTCCATTTCACACTTGGGCCCCTCGNGGGTATGAATCTGCTCCGACTTCTGTCTCGATGCTTCACGCGGGAGTCCTCAAAAAGTTTGGGCTCTATGGACTGGTGCAATTGGCTCTGCCATTGTTACCTGCTGGTGGGATTTCATGGGGACCTTATCTTCTTTGGTTGGCCCTTGGAAATATCTTGATAGTCGGAGCCATTACAGTGGCTCAAAATAATTTAAAATCCATGATTGGAAATGGATCTGTTATGCACATGGGCTATTGTTTTCTGGGCTTAGGCGTATGTTCCTCGTTGGGAGCGAGTGCCACCGTTATGCTTATGTGTGCTCATGGATTGTCTGTCTCTTTGATGTTTTTACTTGCCAATTGTATTCAGAAAAGGAGTGGAACTCTTGAAATGAATGAGATGGGTGGTCTTGGGAGTCAAACTCCGTTGCTTGCCTGTTTTTTTGCTGCCGCAACCTTTGCCACAATCGGATTACCTGGATTTGGAAACTTTTGGGGTGAATTTGCTATTTTCCTATCCTTGGGAGAATATTCTGAAAATCGATTGGTTTTAGCACTTGCTGCCCTTGGAATCATAATCTCGGCGATCTTTGGTTTGCGGGCAATGGCTCGTATTTTCTTTGGTCAGAAATCTGAAGAACTCAATGAATTCGAGAAAGAGAGTGAAATTTCTGATCTAAAATTAAAGGAGATTCTTCCAGCTTCTTTAATACTTCTTCCCTTACTTCTTATTGGATTATGGCCGAAGGGAATTTCTGAAGGAATTGATGTAAATATTAGTTCTAGGTATGAAATTTTCGAAAAAGGAGATCGGAATCTCGGGTTACCTTCATGCTGTCCCGTCGATCTAACGGTTGATGGCAGAATTCTCCCCGGTTCAGAAAAAACTGCAGGTTTGGAGGATAGTGAGTAATGGAAGCCTTCTTGAAATTTTCTTCTGATAATCTTTGGTTCGAAATCTGGCCCGAGATGACTCTTGTTCTTGGTGCAGTTTTGATCCTGTTGCTTGACCTTTTTTCTTCTAAGGAAAAGACATATGGTAATCGCTCTGGCATTATTGCTGTCTTCTTCCAGATGTCTCTTTTAGTCTATTTTCTTTTCGATTATCTGTTCCTTAATCATACCTTTGAGCGTTCAAGTTTTTCCGGTATGTTAAGGCATGGTTTTCAAGGAGATTTGATGAGAACCTTTTTTCTTCTCTCTTCGATTTGTGTTTCTATCCTAGGCAACCGCTTTCTTCGCCTTAATCAGCTACGCACTGGTGAATTTCACCATTTAACTATGCTAGCAACCGCAGGTTTAATGTTACTTTGCCAAAGCAGTAATTTTATACTGCTTTTTGTTGCATTAGAAACGGTGGCAATTGCATTTTATCCTTTGGTCGCCTTTAACCGGTCTTCCCCGAAGTCCCTCGAGGCTGGTATTAAATATCTTATTTTTGGTGCATTAAGTTCTGCCCTTCTTTTGCTGGGTATTGTTTTGATATATGGAGTCGGGTCTAATCCTGCTGCTTGGGGAGCAATTTCCCCTGTTAATACAGGTGTGGATTTTCTGTCTTTTGATTTCGTGGGAGATTTACTGGAAATAAACCAAGATAATCTTTTGTTGCGGGGTGGGGTAGTCTTGGTCTTGTCTGGTCTGGCTTTCAAAATTGGAGCAGCCCCTTTCCAAATATGGGTTCCAGATGTATACCATGGATCAC
>NHCX01000047.1 GCA_002168015.1 Verrucomicrobia bacterium TMED44 | reverse complement strand
CACAATGGGAGTACGCCTGTCGGGCAGGAATGAATACGGCTTATTCTTGGGGAGATTCCTTTAATTCATCCGATGCAAATTGTAACATCAACTTTGGCCAAACTCGTGATGTGGGCAAATATCAAGCCAATGCGTGGGGCTTTTTTGACATGCATGGAAATGTCTGGGAATGGACTGCGGATTGGTATGGTAGTTATTCAAGTGCTTCGGTAATTGATCCTGAGGGCTCTGCATCGGGCTCGTATCGGGTTGGAAGGGGTGGTTCTTGGAACGATGGCGGGGCATACCTGCGTTCGGCTTGGCGCGGCAACGACGCCCCGAGCTACCGCGGCAACAGCTCCGGCTTCCGTGTTGGTTTCCAAAAGCAATAGCAAGTAAGTATGCGGATAGAGGACGCAGGGAGCCGCCGGGCAGATGCGGAGCCTGCCCGGGGAGTGACCGGAGCCAAACGAAGCACGATTTTTCGAGTAATTTAGTGGGTTTAAATTTTTTGGACTTTAGTACTCTTTTAAAAAAAGCAAGTCCTTTACAACTGGTGCACGCTCCAGCAAGGAGTGCTTTGTTATTTTAAGCTTCCTCGGAGAGGTAACGAAGAGCGGACATATAGCCATGGTGGCCCATACCGGCTACAACCGCGGCGGCGATACCGGAGATAAGGGATTTGTGCCTGAAATCCTCACGTGCATGGATATTGGAGAGGTGGACCTCGATTGTCTTTAAACCTGAGGCGACCACGGCATCCCGTAGTGCAACACTGGTGTGAGTTAATCCACCGGGGTTTAAAATGAGACCCAAAAATCCGGCGTCTCCCCATTCATGAATCTTATCGATGAGAGCACCTTCGTGGTTGGACTGGAAAGTGTCTACCTCGCAGTCGCAGGATGCGGCCTTGCTTTTTACTTTCTCTTCGATTTGTGCAAGCGTGACCGAACCGTAGACTTCTGGTTCGCGTTTACCGAGACGGTCGAGGTTGGGACCGTTTAAAAGTCCGATCTTTTTCATATTATAATAATGACTAATTTNNGNNNAGNTCGCAATNACTGANTTAGAGNGTNCATTCGNTAGNAATAAATTCGNAGGGNAGATCNAATTNTTNNGCAACTTCCTGAGCAAGTGCATCCACNCCAAAGGTTTCAGTTGCGTAATGTCCGCAGGCNTANAGNTTGAGNTTTANTTCNTGNGCCATNTTAAAGTGGTGCTGTTTNAGNTCNCCNGTNATNAGGGTNTCGGTNNCNNCCCCNAGNANTTTGTCGACTGCACTTTGCCCAGAACCAGTAAGAAGAGCGATTTTCTGAGGGTGTTCGGAGCCAAATTCCATCGCGGTGATTCCCTTGGGGAATAAATCCTTTAGTTGATTCCGTAATTCGGTTCTTTTAACGGAACTCTTGGCGAGTAATCCAATATCGTTACCTTCGTATCGAAGAAAACTCCCATTTGGAACTAAACCAAGTTTTTGTGCAAGGATTGCATTGTTTCCAATTTTAGGATGACAATCGAGCGGCAGGTGGGAGGAGTAAACCGCGATATTGTTATCCATACAATGTTTGATCTTTTTATAATTAACCCCAGTTAGAGGAGTAGGAGGGGTCCAAAAAAGGCCGTGGTGAACCAGTAAAAAATCAATTTTTTTTTCAGCAGCACACATAAAAGGTACTAATCCTGCATCAACTGCAGCACCGATTTTGGTAACTTCTCCGTTATTTTCGAGTTGTAATCCGTTCCATGAACCATGGAAGTCTTTAATTGTATCAATAAGAGTGCTATCGTTACAGAATTTGACCAAAGTTCTTAATCCAACCATGGGTACTATCATTCAGAAAAAGACTTTCTTGGCAATAAATCTAGTCTAGAGGAAGAATTATCATTTGATATTGCCTTTTTTATAAAAACATGAATGATTTTCCCTTTAACTTGCAGCAGGGTGGAGCAGTCTGGTAGCTCGTCAGGCTCATAACCTGAAGGTCGCAGGTTCAAATCCTGCCCCTGCTCCCAATCATCAATCATTACTCCAATCAAAAGAAAATTATTTCTCCCTAGCTCGTTCCGTTAGGGCTTTAAAAAAATATTATGAACATAACTGTTAAAGATCTGCTAGACGCAGGTGTGCATTTTGGACACCAATTGCGTAGATGGAATCCGAAATCCAAGCCATATGTATTCGATAACCGCCATGGAATATCGATTATTGATTTAGAGAAAACTTACGACCTTTTAGAAGGTGCGTCCAAAGCTATCGAGGAGATTATTTCTCAGGGTAAACAAATTTTACTTGTTGGTACCAAGCGTCAAGCAGAAGAACCCATAAGGCAATTAGCTGCTGCTACTAACATGCCTTTTTGCGTGAATCGCTGGATGGGTGGAACTTTAACTAATTTTCAAACAGTTTCCACAAGTCTTACCAAATACAAGAGTTTTTTACGAATGGAAGAGGATGGTAGCCTCGACAAAATGCACGGTAAGGAAATCGCTGCCATCAAAAGGCAAATGTCTAGAATGCAGCGCAACTTTGAGGGTCTCTTAAACCTACAAGGGATTCCTGGTGCTCTTTTTGTAATTGATTCTCACAACGAAGCAATTGCAGTTGCGGAGGCTAATAGGTTAAAAATTCCAGTTATCGCATTGGTTGACAGTAATTCAGACCCAAGCATCTTATCTCATCCCATACCTGGTAATGATGATTCCACAAAATCGATAAGTATCATCGTGGATGTGGTGCTCGATGCTATTCAAACTGGTGCATCAAAACGGGTGGAGGCTCCGACCAAGAGAAAGGATATCACTCCGATTACCCAGGAACCAGATTTTGTTGATCAAGAAGGTGAACCAGAAGTGACTCTGCCAGAAGGCTATGATGAAAATGATTTCGATGAGAAAAAAGAATCAGTTTCAGAGATTAAAGACGAAGTAAAGGAGGTCGCCAAAACAGAAGTTGTTAAGGAAGATAAGGTTGCATTGGACAGTGCGGAATCTGAATCGAAACCAAAAGAGGAAAAATAAATAATCTCTAGTCAAAAATAAATATGTCAAATATCACAAATGAATCGGTTATGAGCTTGCGGGAAAAGACCGGAGCAGGTCTCATTGATTGTAAGCGTGCACTCGCAGAAACTAGCGGAGATATGGATGAAGCCGTATCCATTCTTCGTAAAAAAGGCGTTGCATCGGCTGCCAAAAAAGCAGGTCGAGAAGCAGGTGAAGGAATAATTGCTAATGCAATTAGTGAAGACCGTAAAAATGGAATTCTTGTAGAAATAAATTGCGAAACAGATTTCGTTGCTAAAAACGAAGACTTCGTCCACTTTTCAAATGAAGTCGCTCAAATCCTGCTTGCTGACCCCCAAGCGAATCTCGAGACTAAACGGGCTGAGCAGGTTGGTAAAATTGGGGAAAATATAAAGATTAGTCGTTCACAGGCTGTATCTATTGAGACCAATGGAATTGTAGAAAGTTATGTACATACAGGTGCCAAAGTGGCCGTTATGGTATCTTTGGTTTCATCTGATGGGCAGGACCTTGGTTCTAACAATCAATTAATTTCTCTGGCTAAAGATATATGTATGCATATCGCGGCAACATCTCCAGTTTGTGTATCAAGAGATGACATATCCGAAGATTTAGTAAGTAAGGAGAAAGATATTGCACTCGCACAAGCCGAGGGAAAACCCCCACAGGCTGTAGAAAAGATTGTGGCAGGCAAACTTGAAAAATATTTCTCCACATCCTGCTTGCTAGAACAGCCTTTTGTGAAAGATCCTGACTCTTCAGTCCTTAATTTGCTATCAAACATTTCCTCTGAACTAGGTTCTGATATTAAGGTAGGCACATTCTTAAGATTTCAGGTAGGTGAAGAAAACTAGTTTTAGGAGTTAACGATCCAAGAAGTTGTCGCAACTGCGATGTAAGAGGAGAGTAGTAAAATACCATGTTTTCTACCTAGCTTTTTACCCGTCATCCATATTACTAGTAAGCCTGTGAAAAACAGCATTGATGCATGGTCAAACCATGGGTAAGGAGCTTTGCATGAAATAGGACCGAGGATTCCTGCGACGCCTCCAACTAATCCAATATTAAACAGATTGGAACCCAAGATATTACCAAGTAGCATATTGGTCTCTTCTTTTTTGACTAAGGATATGGATGCAGCTAGTTCTGGTAGACTTGTCCCAATAGCTACAAGCGTAAAGCCAATTAATTCATCAGGTATTGAAGCAAGCATAGCCAAGTTTTTAGAACCGAAAACAAGTGACTCTGAACCTAACCATAGCATCGCTCCACCAAACATGATCATTAAGCTTACAAACTGAAGTGAAATTGCCTGTTCCTTNGGATTGTTTGAGGTAAAGTTTGTATCTCGGTTATTCATGGCATAAAAGCATAGCCCTCCGAGGTAGCAAATGATAAAAATAATCAGGACTATTCCCGTTTTGGATCCTAGCTTATAATTATCATTAAGAATAAAAGATAAACTAAATCCAATAGTCACAACTGCTAAGACAACTAGTTGAAATGATTTTACAGCGCCGAAAGTACTAATTGGTTTTATGAGTAATACAATCCCAAGAATTAATCCAATGTTGGCTACATTTGAACCTGTTATATTTCCTATGACTAAGCCTCCTGCATTTGAATTGATCGCCGAGATTGATGTGAAAAGCTCGGGCGCAGATGTAGCAATCGAAACAATGGTTAGACCAATAATTACGGAGGGAATGCCCAGTTTCTCGGCAAGAATAGAAGAATAATCACAAAGTAAATCCCCTCCTTTAGTTAAAAAAATGAGCCCGACAACGACTGCTCCCAAAAGTAAGGTTACATAACCAAGCATGGAAATGGCTCTTAATTCAGTACCCAGGTTGTTTAATATATCGATCATAAATGCTGAAAAGCTAGGTATTCTTCGCCATTCTTAATTGCAAGGTCAATCGACTTTGTAGAATCCATCCTTGACTTAGTGCCTTATTCCCACATCTTACCCACATTTTGTGTTTACCATCGAAGTTTTCCAATGAACAAAGCTAAGAAGCTTAAGGACACCCTTAATTTACCGCAAACTGACTTTCCGATGCGGGCAAATGCTGTCGAAAGTGAGCCCCAGAGAGTTGAGTATTGGGAAGAGTCCGGCGTCTATCATAAAGTGGTAGATAAAAATAAAAATGCTGAATCTTTTATCCTGCACGACGGTCCCCCTTTCACCAATGGAGATGTTCATGTTGGAACTGCCTTAAATAAAATTCTTAAAGACGCGATCATCCGTTTCAAAGGAGCCAAAGGTTTTCATACTCCTTATGTTCCTGGATGGGACTGTCATGGATTACCTATCGAGTTTAAAGTNACTAAGAATCTGCGCAGTAAAAAGATAGAGTACGATAATGTGAGTCTCAGGAAATCTTGTGCTGAGTTCTCTAAAAGTTATATTGATACACAAAGGTCCCAGTTCAAACGCTTAGGAGTGTTGGCGGATTGGGAAAAAGAATATCGTACAATGAATCCCTCTTATGAGGCTGAAATTCTTAGAACTTTTGCGGATTTTGTTGATAGAGGTCTGATTTACAGAAGCAAAAAGCCTATCTATTGGTCTATACCTTGTGCAACTGCTCTTGCGGAAGCAGAAATCGAATACCAGGACCATGTCAGCCCTTCGATTTATGTGCCTTTTAGGATTAAGGAAGATCTTGGCACTTCGATGGTTATCTGGACCACAACTCCGTGGACGCTTCCCGCAAACATGGCAGTCGCTGTGCATCCGCGTGAACAATATTCAAAATTAAAAGTTGGTCGCGAACACTATTGGGTGGGTGAATCTTTGATCGGTCAATTCACTGAGGTTTGTAAATTCGAGAATTTTGAGATTGTGGATACTCAAGAGGGTAGTTCCTTGGTCGGAAAGGAATGCATCCATCCTTTTATTGATAGGTCTAGTCCCATCTTATCTGCAGAATATGTAACCATGGATTCTGGTACAGGCTGTGTGCATATTGCCCCAGGTCATGGTCTGGATGATTACCTTACAGGTCTTGACAATGGAATTGAAGTTTATTGTCCACTGGATGACAAAGGATGTTATGTGGCAGATGGTTCTATCCCAGAGGAACTAACGGGTTTGTCCGTATTGGAGCGGTCTAACGGTTGCGCCGCTAATCAAAAGGTTATCGAAATTTTGGAGAGGGGAAATCTATTACTTGCCAAGCAAAGCCATCACCATCAATACCCCCATTGCTGGCGGAGTAAAACACCTGTGGTTTTTCGGGCGATGGATCAATGGTTTGTTGCACTGGATAAAGATAATTTGAGAAATAATTGCATCGAAAAGTTGGAAGATGTTAACTTTACTCCTGATTGGGGAGCAAATCGCATTAAAGGCTTTCTTGAGTCCCGTCCTGATTGGTGTATTTCACGACAAAGATCATGGGGAGTGCCTATTCCTGTTTTCTTCGACGAAGAAGGAACCCCACTAGTTGATTCAGAGCTTATTCGTTTTTTGGCCTCCCGTGTTGAAACAGAAGGATCGGATATATGGTTCTCATTAGATGAGAAATCTTTGCTTGATGGCTATGAGTTAGATTCCGAGTGGAAGCATAAAGTTTTAACTAAAGGTACTGATACACTCGACGTATGGATAGATTCTGGTTGCAGTCATCGTTCTGTTTTAAAAAGTAACCAAGACTTATCATGGCCGGCTGATCTTTATCTTGAAGGGAGTGACCAACATAGAGGCTGGTTCCAGAGTTCTCTTTGGACAAGTATGGCGTCCTATGATTCAGCCCCTTACAAAAGAATTTTGACCCATGGTTTCGTTGTAGACGGCGATGGGCGAAAAATCTCCAAGAGCGATGGTAAACCTCAAACTGCAGACTCTTATGTAACGAAATATGGTGCCGATGTATTGAGATTGTGGGTTTGTTCCGAAGACTTTCGCAGAGATATTCCTTTGTCGGATGAGATTCTTGACCAAGTTGTGCGTGCTTATCGAACTCTTCGAAATACAATTCGTTTTCAACTTGGGAATCTCTATGATTTCTCATGGGATGAAAATGCTGTGCCCATTGGAGAATTAGATATGATTGACCGTTGGGCATTATCTAAAACTGCAGAACTTTCTGATCAAATAACAGATGCAATGGACAACTACGAGTTACATCGTGTGGTTCAATTAATTAACAGGTTCTGCTCGGGTGTGCTGTCATCAACATACCACGATATTATAAAGGATAGGCTTTACACCCTTCATCCGAATGATCCGAGTCGGAGGTCAACTCAAACTGCAATGCATAAAATATTTGAGACCTTTGTTTGTTTAATAGGGCCAATTATTCCCTTTACTGCGGATGAAGCATGGTCTTTTCACAAGACGAACGAAAAGTTGGGCAAAGACTTCTTAATTCTTCAAGATTGGCCTGAGTTTGGAAATGAATGGATTGAAGTAAGTAAGACTCAAGATGTACAGATTCTTTTGGATCTTAAGGAATCAAAAATTAACGAAGCTTTAGAGTCGCTACGATCCTCTAAAGTAATCGGTCAGTCTCTAGAAGCAGAAATCGTTTTAACCTACTCCTCGAAGGATCCAATTGCGGAGGTTCTAAATAGATCTCATGAAACCTTGCCCGAATTGTTTATCGTATCATCTGTGATTTTGGAACCAACCGCCATCGATGATGAAATCAAAGTTACGGCTCATCATGCACCAGGGGTTCGTTGCCCACGAAGTTGGCGTTGGGTGCCAGAACTCGTGGATGTAGCAGACTGGGGAGCCGTATCTCCTCGCTGTGCAAAAGTTCTAGCTGAAAGTAATTTTTAAAACTTGATAATTCTATGACAACGAAAAGAAAAAAAACGACGAAAGCTGCATCTAAAACGGCGGATTCAGAAAGTAAAAAGAAGGCGAAATCTCCAACCAAAGGAACGAAGAATAACTCTTCCATGAGGAGTAAAGCAAAACTAAATTCGTCTTCTACAGTTTCGAAAGCAAAAACGCGTTCACCTAAGAAAAAGCCCAAAGAGGCTGAAGTTGATAGCAAGGTGAGGGAAATTATATCAAAGAGTGCTCAAAAGGGGATCAACGACGATAATCAAAAAAAAGAGAGCAAAGCTTTTACACTAGATGATGTAAGGAGTATTTTATCTACCAAAGCTAAAGATTCGAAAGCAAATAAGGCCGAAGCGGTTAAAAAAGAAACTGTAAAGAAGGCTTCTACCAAAAAATCCTCCTCCAAAGTAAAAAAACTAACAACTGCATCCATAGATGATATTTTAGGATTTGGCACAGGGATCACTGCTGTGCCTTCCAAACCTATGAGAGATCCCACAAAAGTTCCCAAGCAATGGCAGGTTTACTATGAGGACTTGATGAAGTTGAGATCGTCGCTTAAAGGTGCACTTGGAGAAAGATCGAGTGAAACAATTGGTGCCTCAGCGAGGGAATCCTCCGGCGAACTTTCTTTAAATTCAAGTGACGCAGGAACTGAGACTTTTGATCGTGATGTCGCCCTATCAATGGTAGCCAACGAGCAGGAAGCCCTTAATGAAATTGAAGACGCTATTGACCGTATTTTTGATGGAACTTTTGGGGTTTGCCAAGAAACAAAAAAACCGATCAAAAAGAATCGTTTAAAAGCTGTTCCTTTCACAAGGTTCTCCCTTGAGGGACAAGACCTTTTTGAAAAGAGAAAAATTCGCGAAGGGGGTAGCAGTACAGGAGCGTTTGCTACCATTGCAGATTCGACTTTAGGGGTGGAAGAATAGTTTAAATTTAATCATTGTGTCAAAGTACAAAAGCTTTTGGGGCGTTTTACTGGTTATTTACAGTTTAGACTTACTAACTAAATCATGGGTCGTAAGTAATTCTGAGCAACTTCGTTATAATCCCATTACCGTAATTGACGGTGTTTCAGGTAAAGACGCTTTTTTTGAGATTACCTACATAACTAATCCGGGTGCTGCATGGAGCATGCTTTCAGACTATCCCGAGTTTTTAACTGTGCTCGCAGGCGTAGCCCTTTTAGCCATTTTTATTTTTAGAAAACACCTAGAAGTACAGTTTATTCCTCAGCAATTTATTTTTGGGGCTATTTGTGGTGGAATTGCCGGGAACTTGACAGACCGTATCTTCAGGGATCCTGCAGAGGTTGTAGATTTTATTGATATTTACTTTCCTGTGGTTGAGTATGATTACCCGGTTTTTAATATAGCAGATTCAGGAATTTTCCTTGGTGCATCTATCTATTTTATTTGGACAATTTTGGATGCGAAAAAAGAAAAGGACGATAATTCAACATCATCTTCTGCTATAACTTAACCTAAACCAAAGAGATGGATCTGTTCACTCTATATTAAGTACCTGCTCTCTTAGTTTTTCTAATTCAGATCTAGCTTCCAAGACCAATTGAGTACATTCAATTTTGCAAGACTTAGAACAAATTGTATTAAACTCTCTTCCTAGTTCTTGTAACAAAAACTCAATTTTCCTGCCAATGCTTCCAGATTGCTCAAATGTGATTTGTAATTGTTCGATGTGACTTTTTATTCTGGTAATTTCTTCAGTAATATCTGATTTTTCAGAAAATAAAGAAACCTCTTTCAATACTCTCTCATCTTCCACATCCAAATCTAATCCAGAGTTTTTCAGCCGTAAGAGCAGTTTGTTTTTCCACTCCTTGGTCATATTTAGGCTTTCAATTTCTGTTTGCTTGGTCAGTTTTAAGATATGTGATACTCGATTGATCATATCTTTTTTTAGAATCTCTCCTTCCAATGTTTTCATTTTCATCAATTCTTTGAGAGATTGATCAAGTAGATAGTAGAGGGAATCAATAACTTCTGAAATATTCGCGACCAGATTTTCATCACTGCTTCTTAGTTTAAGTAAATCCAGAATTATTTGAGGGTTTACAACAACATCGTGCCCATAAGATTGCACCAAATCCTTGAACTGATCGAGTTCTTGGTCCATGCGGGATTTGTCAAAAAGGGAGGGAGAGTCTCGAGGAGGGGATTCTACTGATAAAGATATCCG
This sequence comes from Verrucomicrobia bacterium TMED44, assembly GCA_002168015.1. GTDB lineage: Bacteria > Verrucomicrobiota > Verrucomicrobiia > Opitutales > Seribacteraceae > Seribacter. Next base: position 9,343 of record NHCX01000047.1, on the reverse strand, counting down.
AATCCTACCCCGCTCAATTAAAGCGTTGATTTTTTTTGAAGCAGGTATCTCAAAAGACTGCCATTCTCTTGGTCCCGATAAGACTACTTCAAAGTTCTTCTTGTTTACGGAAGAAATTTCTAGGGTAATCAGTTCATTCGATAACTCTTTCTGAGCACGACCAAATCCAGTCATACTTTTCATTTAAGCGTCATACTTGGTAAGCCTTTAACACCCATAATCCTTGCAGCTTCCATGGCGTCTTTATCTCCTCGTCCGCTCAGGTTTACACAAATAGTATGTTCTTTCGATAATTGAGAGGCTCTTTTAAAAGCATAGGCTAAACCGTGAGAAGTTTCGAGTGCGGGCAAAATCCCTTCCTCGGATGATAATGTTTTAAAGGCATTCATTGCGTCTTCGTCACTGGCATGGGCGAAATCAATCCTGCCCTTATCTCGATAATAGGCATGCTCGGGGCCTATGGCTGCATAATCTAAACCTGCCGAGACCGAGTGAGTTGGATTAATTTGACCGTCTTTGTTTTGTAAAATCCATGTTCTACAACCTTGTAGAACCCCTAATTTTCCGCCTTCAAAGCGAGCAGCATGATCGCCATCTTCAAGTGATCGACCTCCAGCTTCGACGCCAATTAATTTCACCTCACTTTCCTCGAGGAAATCATGAAAGAATCCAATTGCATTACTGCCCCCGCCGACACATGCAATCATTTCGTCGGGAAGACCACCCGTTTTTTCAACGAATTGCCTTTTAGTCTCTTCTCCAATGATTTTATGAAAGTCTCTGACCATACCAGGATAGGGATGAGCACCTAATGCAGAGCCAAGAATGTAATGAGTATTTCGCACATTAGTCACCCAATCTCGCATCGCTTCGTTTATTGCTTCTTTAAGTGTTTTACTTCCAGCTTCCACACCCTGGACTTCTGCACCGCTGAGTCGCATTTTAAAAACATTAAGAGCCTGTCTACGCATGTCTTCAGCACCCATGTAAATTTTACATTCAAAACCAAACCTTGCACAGACCGATGCCGTGGCAATTCCGTGCTGGCCTGCACCCGTTTCAGCAATAATGCGCTTTTTCCCCATGCGTTTAGCCAAAAGAGCCTGTCCCAGTGCATTATTGATTTTGTGGGCACCTGTGTGAAGCAAGTCTTCTCTTTTGAGAAAAATTTTAGCCCCACCTATTTTATCAGATAACTGCTGGGCATAATACAATTCAGTTGGTCGCCCAGCGAATTCTTTCAGGAGCATATTCAATTCAGATGCAAAACCTTTGTCGTTTTTAGCTTCATGATAAGCTTCTTCCAGTTCCTTCAAGGGATAATATAAAGTCTCTGGAACATATGACCCTCCGTATGGACCAAATCTTCCATTTTTGTCGGGCAGTGAATTTCGGGATATATATTTTTTTGATATGGTTTCTTTCATGATGCTTTCAATAAACTAATATTCTATCAAAACTTGTGCTTGCGACAACCTAAGAAAATAACTGAAAATGAAACCCATAAGATGCCTGATATTTTACCAACTATAATTGTACCAGCAAGGCTTGCATCTGTTCGTTTTCCAAAGAAATTGCTTCAGGAAGTTAAAGGTTTACCGCTAATAATTCATACAGCAAATAGACTTAAAGAGGTTGCCAGTGAGTTTGAAATTATTTTTGCAGTCGATGGAGTCGAGCTTGAAGAAGTCCTCGTTGAATACGGTTTTGAAACAATACGAACTGATCCGAATTTATCCTCTGGTACAGATCGGATTGCCCAGGCTAACCTAAAATTATCTAAATCTGAAATCTTAAATATACAGGCAGACGAACCAATGGTTCAACGAGAGCACATTCTCGCATTGGTAGAAGGACTCAAGCAAGGCAAAGCCTCAATGACCACTCTAGCCACGCCATTTCATGAAAAGATAGACTTTGAGGACAAAAACCAAGTTAAGGTAGTTTTAGACCAAGAAGGTTTTGCTCTTTATTTTTCTCGCTTACCAATTCCCGGATGTAGAGACTCTAGAGGACTTGATGATTTTTCTGATAGTGGAGTGCTCCCTCTTAAACATTTAGGTTTATATGGATATACCGCAGCTTTTTTGAAAAAATTTACTCAATCAGCTCAAGGAGAATTAGAAAAACTTGAAAAACTTGAGCAACTTCGTGCATTGGAAATGGGGGAGTCTATCGCTGTTTCGATTGTATCTTCTGGTACAATCGGTGTGGATGTCCCTGCAGATTTAGAAAAGCTTAAATTGTAATGTGTAGCATTATGTTAAGTCGGCACATTTTATGGGAACTTGTTAAAGCAACTTTTATCTCCGTAACAATTCTTACTGTCCTGCTTCTTTACGGAAACCTGACCCGATATGAAGATGTCTTCTTTAAGGCTTTTGAGCAGAATTCTACTGTAATACTAGATCTCACGCTTTTACTCTTACCTTATGCAATCTCGATGGCTATACCATTTGGTTACACGATTGCCTTAGCTTTATTAGTGGGAAGATGGGCATCTCACCGTGAAGTTGTAGCAGTTAAATCTTTAGGGGTAAGCTCGGTGTCGTTGGCTTTGCCAATTTACGCTTACTCATGCGTTTTGTCCATGTTTGGAATGTTTGCCACTTTAGAGTGGGGACCGGTTAATCGTGCAGAGTTCGATAAATTAAGAGAACAAGTTTTGTGGGAAAACCTATCGCATTTATTCGTGGAGGAAGGCGAAGTCTCTTTTCCGATTGATCAAAATACTGATGACCAAATGAAAAAAAGCTTTAGTTCGCTCTTAGATAAGGAGGCGGGAGAGGTTAATCGCGTCACGCTTTCAGTGAGCGAATTTTCAGAAGAATTCTGGAAGAATCTAAGGATTACTTTTTTTGATCACCAAAACCGCATTCTAATGGTCATTAATTCAGGGCAGACCTTTGTTACAAAATCAATTGAAAAAGGCTTTTTAACCCTCGATTTGCATCAAGTCGATTTGGAACCTGTTCATTCACACGATAATTTCTTTCGGGGTGGGTCTGATCTTTTTCTTAAAGTTTCGCACTGGAACCAACCACTAGTTTTAAAAATAGGAGAAGGGAAAAAAAAGAATTTTAAAAGACTTGGTTTTATTGAATTATATAACAAGTCTATGGATTCGAAAAATATGAGACAAAGAATCTTGGCAAGATCAATATTGCATAAAAATGCAGCGGTTGGAGCAGCTCCCTTTTTCATAACTCTATTGGTTCTGCCAACATCCATTATTTTGGGGAGAAAAGAGGGTATTCTTAATTTGTTTTTTGGAATTGTTATTTGTGTATCTTTTTATGTCATTGGTACGATTGGGGCTAATTTTTTTGAAAATCACATTTGGAGTTATTTGGCATGGTGGATTCCAAACCTATTTTTCTTATTTTTATCAATCTTATTTACAATGCGATCAATTCCCTAAGTGTATGATTATTAATAGTATTAGAAAGAATAAAATGCTTTCTTCGGGCACATTAAAGATAACGGTAAATTTTTCTTTGAAAAATATTAACATTGTTGTGTAATATAAACTAATTTTCTGCTAACGCCCAACAGCCTGTCCTATGATTATTATGAAAATGTTTCACTTTTCTTTCTTAGCCCACCATGGATTTTTGGCGGTTTGTTTATTTTTACTACCCAGTTTTGGATTTGGATTAGTCGGATCTACGAGTTTTGTTGTCGAAGGAGGTAATAGCACAAACCCCACCTATTACATTGCCAGTGCACCTGTTTCGGAAGATTCTGTTTATTCTGGTACTGTAGCCAGTACAGTTGACTCCAATCGCTACCTTTTATTTGATTATGAAACAAATTCTTCAGGTTCAATCTCATATCCTTTTCATGGGGACAGTGTATTTGTACCAGGGGTGCAAACGCCTGAAATGTCAGTCAGCATTTCAAGTGGAGCGGTGAGTAGTCCTTCAGTAACATGGCAACCTGGCACTTGGAATTCGAATAAACCCAAGTTTAACCCTCTTTACCCACCCGAAGTGGTACTTTATGATGCGGATTGCAATACTAGTGCCGAAGTCAATGCGACTCTCGATGGAGTTGGTAAACTGACTGGTTTAACGGTTGTGAATGCGGGTGATGGTTATACTAGCACTCCTAAGGTTAAGGTGATTGCAGGGCCTCATTTTGTAAAAATTACTGATAGTAACAATCCATATAACGGAAGGGTCTTCCTTATTGAGGATAATAACAGAACCAGGCTCCAAATCGACTTATCGAGAAAAGCTGAAAGTGAGTCCTCGAATGTGTCAACATATTTTCCAGTTGGAACTCAAATAGTAGTTATTCCTGCCACTACACTTGGCAGCCTGTTTGGAACAGATTTTTCGGAGTTACCAAGCAATTGGTCTTATGGTCTTCCTGCAAACGCTGACTGGATTTATGTTTGGGATGTTATTTACGGTGGTTATCACCCTTATTTCTTTCTAGGCACATCCGCTCAGCATCTTAATTATGGTAGGGGTTGGTACGCCAAAGACAGTACTGTAGCAGGTATTCTTAATCATACGGTTGTCTATCCTGATGAAGCCTTTCTCATAGCCAAGCGAACAAGTGGAACTGTTACCTTGGAATTTGAAGGGGAAATTGAAACAACTGATAAAAGTCTTTTTCTGCCCAAAAGTGGAAATCAAATTCTTGCAAAGAATCCATATGGAGCAGACATGTTACTCGCGGAGCTTATTCCATCCACTGCCATCACCACCCACGACGGAAATGCTACGCTTTTTCGTGCAAGAGAAGTTAGCAGTGGAGAGGGTGATGTAGTAACTCTTTTAGAAGGAGCTGTTTGGAAGCAATTTTACTACAAAGAAAGTGCCGGTAACACGGCAGTCACCTCTATGCATATATTAGGATCGAGAAGACCCCTTGATGGAAGCGATGGTAACGCAACAACAATGACTAGTGATGATTTCTTAATTGATTCAGGCACCGTAACCGCAATTGATAGTTGCAATGAAAACGGACAAACTGGGCAAAGTGATACGAGTTACAGTAAACTTACAATTACTGGTGCAAATACAACTGATCTTAAAGGATTTACTGTTGTTTTGGATGGATTACAGGGATATCTGCTCTACGAAGATAACCTTAATGAAATCAATGCGTCTACAGGTGCTCAAGTCACTTCAGTTACTCAATTTTCACAACTTGCTTCGAGTGCTGCACGTGGTTCGATAGTCGATTCAAATTTAAATGGTTCCCATGAAATCGTAAAGAGTGGGAGTTCCTTTATTGTTCTTGATAAACAGAGAGATGTTAATTTTAAAAGTGACGAAGGTAGCCCTGTTTGGAAGATTGGTAATATAGGCACTGGATACAGTGCACCTGCAAGATTCTATTGCGTCGGTGGTAATGGTATTTCCGATTCAAATGCCACTGGAACTATAAGCACGACTGGTGCAATTACAGTTAGCACAAATGGTTCTGGTTACATTAGCACACCACATACCATTATTTCAGGTGGCGGATGGCGATACCAAGATGATAATCCCAGAGATAATGAAATTCTCGGGGCCTCAACTGGACTTTTAATTCAAAGAAATTCGTTATCCGGAGATAAATCTTACATAGAAAGCCTAAATCCTTTCGAATAAATCCTTTATAAAATTAATTTCAAACAGTCGAGAACACTTCGAATCTTGGAAAGTTTGTACTTTTAATTCGTATGTTTTAATTTCCAAGTTGCTCAATTAGAACAGTGTAGTTGCAAATAAGTATATTACCTATTGAACACACTCTTAGGTATTACATTCTGCATTATCTAGANAAAAAATCATTGATTTGTATCTCAATAAGAAAGAAATTATGTAACTGCTATGAGGTGATTATTTTAATATTATAATAGCCAAGTTACACTAAATGGATTCAAAGACCTGCTTTAAGCACCACGAGGGCTGTTCATGAATGATTTTATATCCAATTAGACTGATCCTGTCACATATGTTTAATTTATCGAAACAAATTAAATTCATAAAAACTGATAATTTTCAAAATCTTCTCCAATAGTTTTCTGAAAATTTGTATAAAAGTATTTCATTCGGTTTTGAAGTTTCTAAAGAAAGGTATACCCAGCTTTTTGTTTTACTTTCGAACATGTAAGGAAAGGATGTTTTCTCAACCCAATACCATCCATTTAGCTGGTTAATCCAAATCCAATAAGAAGAGATAGAATTTTCATGAGCATAAATCCATCCCAAATTTAAATGATAAGCCCATCTCTTGAAATGTTCATTCCAATAAGATCCGAACCATGGATTTGTAGCCCATCCGACATTATCGAGGACGGAGTCTACAATCAGTGCTTTCTTTTTGAAAAAAGCAGTCGCTGAGACATCTTCTTCAATAAGTATTTTAGTTTTGGCTTGGTACGGGTAAGCTATTCTTGCTCCTTCCCAGTGAGAAAATGAGTAAAACTCTAGGGGAACCGCTTCAATATNTATCCAACCTTTACCATAAACGCCTGATCCCACCACATTTCCGAAAGTTGGATTGGCTGATTGTAATTGAACAACATGCAAACCAGGAGTATAAGGATTATCACCACCGTCGTAAGATAAGTCTGGTTCAAAGATAGCTTTAACATGTCTGTCTTGATCTAAGGCAATTGTAGTTTGGGGGGTTTCCAAACTGTTAATTTGTAAGCCCTCCCACTTCACAAAGCGAAATCCACCATTTGGTTTAGCATGTATCGGATGACTTGAATTGTAAGAGAAAGTACCTCCACCTAAAACCCATCCACCTCCTGCGGGAACTGATTCTGTGGTGAGGGTAATTTGGTTAAGGGGGAAATAAACTGCCGTAATCGATGTATCCGAAATAATAGAAGTGCTGAGGTTGAGTTCTTTAGGTCTTTGCACAGTGAAATTTTCACTGCTCCAATTTAGAAATTCGTGGTTTGCATTATTGAAAGCTGTCAGAGAAATTTTGGTACCATGAGGAACTAAGTTTTCATGACTAGATGCACTTCCATATCCTTCCCACGAAACCTTATTATTTCCAGAAGGTTGTGCAAGTATTCGTACGGTGTATGATTTTTTTTGAAAAATTCCTTTTAAGAGAAAGTCAGATTGGGAATTATAAGAAATTTCCTCTGATGTAGAAAGAACTTGATGGTATCCATTTTCCCATCTTACGAAATCATATCCATCATTGGCATAAGCTTTAAAAGTGGGAGTATAATCGCTTAGAAATGAAGAACCCCCAATAATTCTTCCGCCGATGTTTCCTTCATTTGTCAAATTACCCAGGTAATCTAATGTTTCAATAGTTTTTGTGATTTTAATATTCTTTTGCTGACTACTTGCAGTTTTGAATATTGCTGCAAGTAAAGTGTTTTTCTTTAAAAGAACTGAGGTTGAAGATGCGAAAATATCTTCAACCCCTTCTCCGTCCCAGTGAGAAAATACATATCCGGGCTTTGATTTTGCCAAAATAGAGATACTACCTTTTGTGAAGACATTTGCTCCTGTAGGATTAGTGAGCCCATGATTGGTATGGGAGGGATAGATTTCCAGTGTGTATGATTCATTTGAATGGTTATCTTCCGGAGATCCGTCTAATTCCTTGAACTTGGCAATAATGGTGTTGTTCTGATCAAAGGAAATTGTCGTGTTTGGGGAAAGAGGATCGGTGATGCCTGCTCCCTGCCACTTTTCGAAAGAGAAACCAGCATTGGGCGTTGCGAATATATAATGTTGATCGGTTTGACTTTTCTTCCCCTGACCCACGACTTTCCCTGCGTTTTCGGGGTTCACTTGAATAGAAAGGTGAGGCAATTGTGCGGGTAGGAAATCAGCAGATAGATAGGTGTCATCGTTTAAAGCAAAAGTGATGGAACTACCCTTTACTTCAGCATCTAGATTTGAACTAATGTCCCATTTTTCAAAGCGGTTTTCATTCAATATGTCTGCTTTAATATCCACCAAGAACCCATAAGGAAGGGTGGTGTTTATATCTTCTAACGAAACTTCACCATTCCACTCAAGTGTGCCAAAATACTTTGGTTGGACATCCACTGATAACTTAAAAGATTGCTGTTCAAATTTTGCTTGCAATGAACTATCATTAACAAATTCAAAATAAGAAATTTTGCTAGTGGAAAGGATTCGGTTAGCACTATCGTACCATCCAATAAAATTAAACCCGTCCTTCGGCGAAGCTGTAAATCCAACTCTTTGATTTTGCTGTGTTATGGTTGGTCCGATAATCGATCCACCTACCAAAGAAGCACTTTCTTTGCCTAAATAGTCATGTGTAGTGGTAGAAAGTGCTATATTGACTGGTTTGGTGGCTATTTTAGCTAGTACTGATTTGGGTCCGTCAATTGTTACTTTAGTAGTGCTTGAATTTGGATTTTGTACTTCGCCTGTCCATTCTAAAAACTGGTATCCTGGTTTGAGGTTTGCGATAATTTCAACGACTGTACCAAAAGGAAAATTTAGTTGGTTGTTCGTGGTTGTAAAAGTAACCGCTCCTTCGGGATTGGCGGTAATGGTGAGGGGATAGAGCACAGGGGTGAAAACTGCTTGGATATTTGAAGNTTCCTTAACGACAAGTTGGGTTTCGGGAGATTTTGAATCGGCAATGTAATCGCTACCTTCCCATCTAACAAAATTATAATGTGCATTTGCAGTAGCTTTGAGTTGAATGATGTCTTGGTGTTCAAAAGTAGAGGATACTTCATCAACAATTCCACCATTACCCGCAGAGATGCTAACATTGAACTGTTCTGGTTGAAAATGAGCAATCAAATCTAAATCTAGAAGAGAAGTGGGAGAAGTTTGGAGTTCTTGGGGGAAAGCAATAATTTCCGTAGGGTTGAGAGTAATAATTTTGATCCTCCCTCCGTAAAGCTGTTCGTTGGATGATACATAATAAAGTGAATCTGGAGCATTCAGCGGAACCTCGAATATCAATGATCCCTGTGAAATCTTTGAGTTCGATACACCTAAACTGTATTCGTTATTATATGATGAGTTGCCTAGTGCAGAGGTTGCTATGTAAAATTTAGTATCCANATTGAGGTTCGTGTCGAAACTGTATGTGTGACCTCTGGCAAGAATAAGATCTGGCGTTTCTGAGTCATCGGCATACAAAACATTAATCTCAGATTTAACGGAGGAAGCCTTAGATGTTATAGCGAAATTATTTGTCTTTGATATTTCCCATCCCTGAAATACGAAGTGTTCTTTGGGCTCGGCTGTTAGTGTAAATGTTTCACCGTGATTATACTGATTTTGGAAGGATGACACATTTCCGAAATCACTGTTGAAACTGACGCCAAATTTATGGAGTAGTGGCTTGTAATGTGCGGTTAGGTTTGAGTCGG
>NHCX01000046.1 GCA_002168015.1 Verrucomicrobia bacterium TMED44 | reverse complement strand
TTCTTCCTTCGGTCAAGCCAAAGATGTGTGCAATCTCAACTAATCTCAATTCTTCGAAGTAATAAAGCATGAGAATTTTCTTTTGTTGATCAGGTAATGCTTTGATTTTATCCCGCAAAAGATAGATTTTTTCTTTCTGCTCTAATTTTTCGGCTGAGGTTTCTTCCGTGGGATCATCCAGAGTTTCTGTGAGAGGTAGGTTTTCATCACCAGATGCATCCTGCGTGCTGCCATCGATAGGTACAAAGGAGATCGGTTGCGTTTCATTAAGCAATTTGCCGTACTCGGTTGAAGAAAGATTTAATTCTCTACAAATCTCTTCATCGGAAGGAGTACGATTGTGCCTAAGCTCGAATTCACGAATAGTCGCTTGTAGGGACCGGGCTTTGGCCCGATTCGCTCTGGGTAAACAGTCAAGCCTTCTTAGTTCGTCTAAAAGTGAACCCCTAATACGTAAAGCAGCGTAATTACCAAAGGATTTACCCTTTGTGGGATCAAACTGATTAACAGAAATAACCAAAGCCTTCACCCCTACCCCATACATGTCCTCCATATCATAATGCTCGGGAAAGTTATGACGCATCCTAACTACAATGGATTTAACCAGAGGTAAGTAATCTTCNATAAGTTGATCCCGTTCTTTATCTGAACGCATTGCTTTACGATAATTTTCGCTAGCAATCTTAACCCTAGGTGAATTGACCGGGGGTTTAGTGAGTGCGTTGGAAGAAGGCTTCATTACAAATTATACCTTTTCATCAACCATCGGCTTTGCAACTTCAGATGAAAGTTTTTCTCCCTTTCTTGCAATGGTCTTGGGCAATGTTTGACGATTTTTAGGAATTGTGTTTTCCACGGATCTGGTTGTTGGGGATGTAGGTGGAGAATTTGTAGGGGAACTGATGAGGCTTGCTTTTAATAGAATACCTAAAAGAAATCTTCCGTAAATAGCAAAAGTTAAACAGCCAAGAGCTCCGTGAACTAGAGACATGACGAAGTTTTTATGCACAAGCGAAGCAATCAGAAAAAATAAAAGAAAACCCACAAAACCCGTGAAGCAAAAAAAGAACCTAGCATCATTTTTCATATTATATTAAAGTCTTTGNTATGTGGAAAAGCCTTTGGAATAGAGTTCCTCAGGAAAAGTTTTGGAAATGAACTGGTTTAATACACTTGTTGAGAAATCACCGGTTACATTTTGCCCGTTACAAACACATATAGGTGTGAGGTTGGAATTGAAAATAATCGGCCAAAGTTTTGTGGAGTTTGACATTTCATCAAAATGAGTGATTGCTANATGAGAGGCGTTAAGATATCTGGCTGAGCGAATATACTTACTGATTATGTCTCTGTCGTAAGCTCCGTTGACGACTAAAATACGAGTCTCAACCTGGAGATTATCAAGCACTTCATTCGCATTCCTCCATTCCTCGATCTCCGACATAGCTAAACCCGGGAAGTCTAANAATAAGGGGCACTGTTGATTCACTTCAGGTAAACTTTCAGATTCTCTATAAAGCGTAACCCCAACCACTTCGCAAAAAATCCTCAGGGCATCATCAGGATTTGGAACTCCATTTTCAATTTTCAAAACACTNGGAGTTGTTTTGTTCATGAAAACTTCGTGAGCCAGGAATTTACATAATGTCGTCGTTTTACCCACTCCGGGNCCGCCCAATAAAGCNACTTTTTCAGTGACTGGAAAACTTTCAAGACCGCGAAAACGATCGCTCAAACCAATTGTAATTTCTTTTAATGCATCTGCAATTGAAGCATCCTTCAAGGTTTTCCAATTTGCCCAGGACTGGATATCTGAGAGTAAAGATTGATCAAAGCCAAACTTTGCCAAGAGATCAAAGTTACTCAAAGATTTTGATTCAAGCTTATTCTCATCAGAAATATTGGATGAACTAACATCCTGAGTTTGCACGGGTTGCTTCGGGCTAACCGCAACCTTCTCATCTTTCGTTTCAGGCACAACTCTCTGAGGTTCAGGCATTGGAGCTTGTTCTTGCATTTCTGCTCCACCATCTTCAAGGACTTGAGCAATGACTTCAAGTTTGGGAGACGAAATGAAACGTTTCAATCCTTCTCCCCCGACTTGTCGGACCGATAACACTTTTGCTTTGTCGCCCAATTTATCTCGGATCACGCGGACAGCTTCTTCCGCAGAACGAACTACCAAGCGGAACTTTTTTCCATTCTGAGTATCTGTGCTTGTTTCTGGTAGAGAAGTCATCAATTAATCGAAAATTTATACAGGAATCGAAACCGGTTCCTCCGGAACTTGGCTAAGTTGAGGATTATCTTCCATTGCCTGTATCACCTCTTGGGGAAAAGCCTGGTGGGCAAGGGCTATGGATCCGTAGGGTTCGATTCTTGTTTCTGTTGGCAATTCCTGGTACGAAAGAATGATTAGTTGAGGATAAGAAGGTTCCATAAATCTTCTGAAAGCAAGTCTGAGTTCGGAAGTGGTAATAAGCAAAGGTGTCAAACCTTGTTCTGACATTTCCTTAATCTTGGGATCAATTTCCTGCAAAATCCCCTCAGTTATTTCAGGGTCCATAACTAAACCTACATCAAATTGACTTCTCTTGACTCTGCCTATTAAAGACTGTTCGAGTGCAGGTTCAAATGTCAACGCAAGAAGTTTATCGGGCTCCACCTCAAATTCTTTGACAAAATACATCCCAAGCCTTCTTCTAGCCTGCTCTGAAAGCTCGTCTGGATTTTTTGTGATCGGGGCCATGTCAGCAATTGTCTCTAAAATAAGAGTAAGATTTTTGATAGAAATCCTTTCTCTAAGAAGATTTTGTAAAGTTCGCTGAATCACGCCTACATTTACAAGGTCAGGGAGTAATTCACTAACGAGAGTTGGATTTTTATCCTTAATTAAATCAAGAAGTTTCTGGGTGCCCTCTCTTTCTAAAATGAGATAAGCAAACCTTTTCAAAACATCGGAAAGATGAGTAACCAAAACCGAGGAGGGATCTACCACCGTGCACCCCTCGACTTCAGCCTCTCTTTTCTTATCTTCGACGATCCAAGTAGCTCCTATTCCGAAGACTGGTTCAATCGTAGGAATACCGTCTAATTTAGTTGCATCTCCCCCACCCATACTCATCGCCAAGACTCGGTCAGGAAGAACACTTGATCTTATAATCTCTTTTCCCCGAAGTAAAAATCGATACTCATTCGGTTCTAATTCGATGTTGTCCCTCACTCCAATTGTTGGGAGAAGCATCCCCATTTCACGGGCAAAGTTAGTTCGTGCACCAGTAATTCGGTCCAACAGATCACCGCCTTTCTTTTTGTCTGCCATTACGAGTAAGCCATACCCCATTTCTAACCCAAATACTTCCTGTTCGATAGCACTTTCCATTGGTGAGAGTGAAGGTTCCTCACCTCCTTGCCCAGTCTCACCCGCACTGGGTTGTGATTGGCCTGAACCACCAGTGAAAGCATGTGCGTTATTATCGAGAGCAGCTGACTCGCTATTAGTACCCTCTGCATCAGCTTTCTTTTTAACAAAGAAAGCAGTAACAAAACATGCCATTGAAAGAATAAAGAAAGGCCAAAATGTCTCGTATAAAAATAGAGAAAAGAGCAATAAAAGAGCACCGGCAATCGCGATTGCACGAGGATAAACAATCAGCTGCTTTGTTACATATTCTCCAAGGTCCCCCTCTTCAGAGGAACGGGTGACTAAGATACCTGCTGCAATAGAAACGATAATCGATGGAACTTGGGTAACTAATCCATCTCCAATCGATAAAATGGTGTAGGTTTCCAAAGCTTGTGTAATTTCCATATCCCGTTGAAAAAAGCCTATCAGAATACCTCCCACTACATTTACCACCGTTATAATAATACCCGCCACTGCGTCTCCCCTAACAAATTTACTGGCACCATCCATAGAACCATAAAAATCTGCCTGTTTCTGCAATTTTTCTCTTTTCTCGAGGGCTTGAGCCTCTGTTATTACCCCATTTTGCATTTCTGCATCGATAGACATTTGCTTACCGGGCATCGCGTCCAAAGTAAAACGGGCGGTAACTTCGGCAATACGTCCTGCACCTTTTGTAATCACAACGAAATTAATGATAACCAGAATCAGAAAGATAACCGTGCCTACAACATAGTTTCCCCGTACTACGAAACTACCAAATGCTTCGATCACGGAACCAGCATCTCCATCTAAAAGAATTAAACGAGTTGAGGCAACATTCAGTCCCAATCGGTAGAGCGTCACTGAGAGCAAAAGAGTTGGAAAAACGGAAAACTCTGATGGATCCTTTAGATAAATTATGGTCAGGAGAATAAGTAAGGAAATCGCAATACTTATGACCAATAATAAACTCAATAAATCCTTATGAACGGGGACGACCAATAGAAAAATGGCTAAAAACAAGCCCCCCACAAACCCAAGGTCGCCATTACCCTTAAGCATAGAGAGTTTATCTTTTAGTGTCTCAATCATAATTTAATCTAAGCAAAGGAAGGGCTTTTTTTGCGCGCAAGAAGTCTTCTCGCTTTCAAACGGTGAAAATAATACGAATGAGCCTTGTAAACATTGGCAAGAATTTCGGCCACCACCCTGTACAAATCAAGCGGAATAGCCTCTCCCACCCGTCCCAACGCAAAAAGGGTGCGTGCCACTGGTTTATTTTCTACAAGGGGCACCTCGTATTCAATTGCAATTGCTTTTATTCTTCTAGCCAACAAATTTTCTCCTTTCGCAACCACCACTGGAGCATGATCCGTGCCCTTTTCGTACCTAAGAGCAACTGCATAATGAGTTGGGTTGGTTACCACCACATCAGCCGTGGAAACATCCTGTGCACCAGAACTGCTGAGAATTTCCATCGCTTTTTTTCTTAGGGCCGACTTTACCTCAGGTGCAATGTCCTTGGCTTTTGCTTCATCTTTTACTTCCTGTTTCGTCATTTTCATTTCCTCATGATTCTCTTTTTTCTTAATGATGAAGTTTATTACAGCAATAATGAGCAACATCAGCACGAGAATGGTAAAAAGAACCAGAAATAAGATGTAAATGAAACGGAGAACCTCTTCGATTGGAATCGGTGCATAGAAAATAGGGTGATCAAGAAAAATCAGTAAAGTAATCCAAACCACTGTACCAATTGCACAAAATTTAAGAAAATCGATAAAAAAGGCCTTTAACCCTTTGATGCCAAATATTTTCTTAGCACCGCTAATTGGGTTAAATTTATTCAGACTAGGGTTAATGACTTTNGGAGTATANCGAAAACCTGTCTGCATTCCCTCNGAGATAAAGGCAGCNACAAAGCAACCTGCCANNAGAGGTAATACGATAAAAGCCATNGTNGAATAAGCCTTNCTNAGCATAACACTNGCACCTGTTTGNTTAAGAATTATGGTATCTAAATTCTCTAGTAAACTTTTTGTGAATTCAGCTAGGTACTCAGCTTTAGCGGGAGCTAAAAACAAAATCACGAGAAGACCTGCCAGCAAAGTTGTCGTCATTGAAATTTCAGGAGCTTTTGCAAATTGCCCTTTAGATCTGGCTTCTCCTAACTTTTTCTCGGTAGGTTCCTCTGTCTTCGAACTTTTATCAACATCCGACATAACAACTTATCCAACCTGAATAATATCTAGCATAACCTCAACGGATCTTCTGCTATGCTCGAGAATGTAGGAACTAAATAACAACAAGGAAGCAACTAAAATAATCAAACCTGAAAGAATACGTATTGAAAAGCTAGTCATGAATACATTCATCTTGGGCACAGCTTTACCAAGGACTGCAAAGGATACATTAATAAGGAAATTTAATGCAATAAAAGGGGCAGCGATAAGCGTCCCGACAACGAATACTTTAGCTACTTCTGCCACATATTCCTCCATAGGGTTAGCCTGTAAAAAGAAACTCCCTATAGGCAAGATTTCAAAACTCATAATGAATGCCCTCAGTACATCGTAATGAATACCTGCAACAAAGAAAATCAGAAGACTAAAGTAATAAAGGAGTGTGGTTATAGTCGCGTCGGAACCACCAAGCAATGGATTTACACTATTACTAGCCATCAGACCAATTTCATAGGATATCAGATGTCCAGCCAACTCCACTGCAAAAAAAACCATGCGTACCATCATGGCAAGCATGAGACCGATACATACTTCATTTAGAGCGAGGAGAATTGCCCCCGCGAAATGAGTGGTTAATTCCAAATTCGCAGGAACAAGGGGGTTGATTAAAATAGAAAGGAGTAAACCAAATGCAGTCTTGGTCTTGGTGGGCAGCATTTTTCCAGCAAATAAAGGTATTCCTAAAAAAAAAGCACCTGTCCTAAGAAATACAAGCACCCATACTACAATTTCCCCTGCCTCTATGGTCATTGAGCCATATTGGGAATCATATTAAACATCGATATGCAAAAGTCTGTAAGTGTTTTAAGAATGAAATTTGCCGAAAGAACTATGGCTAAGGATACGCAAACGAGCTTGGGAACAAATGTGAGAGTTTGTTCCTGTAAGCTGGTTATCGATTGGATAAAACTAACTANAAGACCAACGACAGTTGCAGTTCCAAGAATTGGAATAGCAAGCAGCAAGGCTGTCTGCAAGAGATTCCTCATAATATCTACTGCTAGTTCGAGTGTCATTTGAAATATTTCCTCAAGCGATATTAAAACTGTTTACAACAGACTGAATGACCAAATACCACCCGTCCACCAATACAAAAAGTAATAACTTAAAAGGCATGGATATAACAACAGGAGGCATCATCATCATTCCCATCGACATCAAGGATGAAGCCACAATGAAATCAACAATGATGAAGGGAATGAATATCAGAAAACCCATTTGAAAAGCTGTTCTAAGTTCACTGAGAACAAAAGAAGGGACCACAATACTAAGGGGCAATTCATCTCGAGTCATTGCTCCCTGCCTAGAAATTTCAAGAAAAAACTGTGCGTCCTCTTGTCTTGTTTGATTCATCATGAAATCTTTCATATGAGCCGTGGCAACAGCTAAAGCATCGCCGGATTTCATCGTCGCATCCATGTAAGGAACAACCGCATCTGTATAGATACGATCCCAGATGGGACCCATTACAAAAAAAGTTAAAAATAATGCCAAGCCGATGATAATTTGACTCGAAGGTGCAGCATTTACACCAATCGCATTTCTGACAAATCCAAGAACAATAATGATTCTTGTGAAACAAGTCATCATCATGATCACAGATGGACCCAAAGTTAGAATAGTCATCGCGACTACCAACTGGATCGCAACCCCGAAATCTCCCTCTTCATTGGACCCAGTCACATCAATCCGAAGCCCTGGAGCTCCCGTCCCAGTGCTTTGCCCCGTCAAGTCACCCGCTGAAATAAGCCCGAGTAAAAAAATAAGTATTGGAACATATCTCATATTCTTATTTAGAATCGGGTATATTACTTTCCTCATCCGGTTTAAGATACTCTAAAGGCGAATTCGTTTTGGTGAGATCAGTAAGATGAGAAATTCCAGCAGAACTTACAGCGAGCAAGTGCTTAGCCGATTCGTACTGGGCAACAACCAAAAATTGCCGATTGCCCAAGGAGCAAGTGTCAATGATGCTTAATTTACTTTTTCCGTGCACTGGGGTTCTGAGGTTTTTCTTTCGAGTAAAATAATTGAGAAAAAAAGCTCCAATCCCAAGGATGATTAAAAAGATAAAAACTTTTACCCAAATCCAAGGGTTATCAAGCTTAGTTGATGATGCTGAGGTAGCATCACAGAAAAAGGCGAAAGGAATAAGAGACATTCCCATTAATCATCATGGGATAGTGAAGAACATGATTTAGCTCAGGAAGGAGAATCAACGATTTCAGTCACTTTAAGACCAAACTTATCATCTATGACGACGACTTCACCGTGGGCAATTAATTTACCATTGACCAGAAGGCTGACTGGATCTTTGGCATTTTGCTTGAGTTGAATTTGAGCTCCGGGGCTAAGTTCGACAACCTCCTTCATGGGAAGTTCTGCAGTTCCTAACTGGACGGTGACATTAACCTTCACGTCCATAACGATGTCCATTTTTTTGCTATCCATTTTTTTTGCCGATTAATTTTACTGCTTCAGAAATACTTTCATTCACTTGAAAAGCCACTTGATCTCCCTCAAGACCGATCTCACCAATAAAGCAAGTTCGCCCTTCCACTCTAAGTTGGGTATTGGTGATCAGATCTGTACTCATCTCAATTACATCATCTGCTTGTAGATTTGAAAGATCTCTGAGCGTGAGTTCGAAGGCATCCCACTCTGCTGAGACTTTCACGGGAATATCATCGTAGATTTCATGCCATCTTGGCATCTTGGCTACCGGTTTCTTCTCTTCAGTGGAAACGGAAGAAAGTAACCGGCTCAATACTGGTTCCATGGTATAGTAAGGCACTGCAATCCTCATTGGTCCAGATACATCGCCAAATGAGGCTTCCATACTCAATACCAAAACCATTGCGTCTGCAGGTGATGTTTGCAGGAATTTGCCCGTACTTTCATTTCCGATGATAGAGGGAGTGAGTTGCATCGAACTGGACCATTGCTTACACCATTCCTCAAGGATGATGAGATTAAAATCTTCCACTAGAGCTTTTTCAATATCAGTTAAACCCCGTTCTTCAGGGTTGGTTGATCCACGACCGCCCAAAATACGATCAACCACAGTTACCGAAAGGTGTGAATTTACATCCAACAAACAAACACCATTTAATTCCTGAATTTTAAAAAGTGAAATACAAGAAGGTGTTTTAATTGACTGGGTAAAGTTTGAATATAAATCAGCATTCAAATCTTCAAGTTCGAGATTAAACTCGGTTCTTAAAAACATAGAAAGATGCCCTGAAAGATAGTATACAAATTGCTCAGATTTAGTTTTAAGCTTACTGAGATCGGCGTCTGAAAGAACGATCGGATTTGTAAAATCGTATTTTTTAACACTAATTTCAGAGGAATCAACAACCCTAGTGCCATCGTGTAAAAAAAGCGGACCTGTATCAACAGATCCTTCAATTTCGCTTATATCGAAACTCTCGTCGTCAAATTTAGTATCTTCTGGCATCAGGCAGGGACAAAATTTACTGTTACTGAACCACGAACTGCATGAAGTAAATCTGACGGATCAGGTCACTTTCACCATCACGATACTTTCTTAATACTGAAGAGAAACCTTTGGTAAGATCAACTCGGACTCGTTCTTGAAAACCGTCCAACTGGGCATCTTCATAGCTATAACCACCCATTATAGAAAGAGCTTTGTCGCGAATGCGATGCTCGTTCATTTCAAGAATTTTTTCGAAATCACCTGCCAAACCTTCAAGTTTAAGATCTAGGTTTATATATCTCGACTTGATGGGCCCTCCCAAATTGGTAATAAGTTGACTCAATTCATAAAACTTTTCTTCGCCGGAAGGTTCCATATTAAGCGGTTGCCCTCCCTCAGTAATTTGAGGTTTGATGGTTTCTTGCGGCTTATTGAGGTTAATTATGAAGTACATCATCCCCACTGTTAAGGCAGGAGCAAGGACAATTGCAATTAATGCCGGAACAAGATTGCCACTTGAGCCACTTTTCTTTTCAGCAGGCTCGTTTTCTTCTGGGATTTCGTCTAATTGAGCAGCACACATATCGAATAGCTATTTGGGATTAAGAGAATATTATCGTTTTAAATTAACCGCTTCCTGAAGAATAGAATCTGAGGTTGTCACTACTCTAGAACCAGCTTGAAAAGATCTTTGGTGTGAAATCATTGAGGCGAACTGGTTTGTTAAATCAACATTGGAAAGCTCAAGGGAATATTGCTTGATTTTACCATTTGATCCGCTGGCAGGAAAAGCATTATCAACAATACCAGCCAAGTCTTCACCAGGTGAACCGTTAGAGTAAAATCCGTTACCGGCTCTTCTCATGTATTGAGGAGATTGAAAATTAACAAGGCTTATTTGACCAGCATTCCGGATCACATCCTCCGTTCCACCATTCGCATCTTCTTTCGATACAACTAAATTGATTCGACCATCTTCTTCAATTCTTCTCGCAAGTAGCGTCTCCCCCTCTTCGAGTGAAACTTGCAAGGCACCGTTGATACCTTGCAGTTGATACCGGTATTGATCACGTGTGACTAAAAGGCCTTGGTTGGTAGCTTCAAAGGCACCCGCTCTGGTAAAATAGAGTTCCTCTGTATTAGGATCAACAACTTGAAAAAACCCTCCTGCATTGGGCAAAGCTTCACCCTGAATAGCGACATCCAGATCCATACCTGTCACCTCGATGGTGCCTTGGTTAAAATCGGTTGAAACAGAGCTCACATGAACTCCTGTACCGTGTTGCTGTATGTTATTACTTGGCACTCCACCTTCACCAGATTCAGCGTCATTAAGGTGAAGATAAAAATTATCGGAGTAGTTAGCACGGGAGGATTTGTAGCCTAAGGAATTTACATTGGCTATATTGTTACCCAAAACTTGCAAGCCTTGTGTGAGACTCTTGAGTGCGGTAATTCCGTTGTGAAGAGAAGCAATCATTAGTTAATTCCCCTAGGAATTGAAACCCGGGTAATATCCTGAGGGTTGTAAGATTGTCCATTCACTTGAACCGAAATCTGCCCGTCTTCAGCCTTGTCGACTGCATCGACAACGCCTGAAATACTTCTTTCTCCATCAGTAACATTTACTTGACGACCCAAATAAGCTTGAGCAACCATGTCTTTTTGCGAATCAGCAAATGTCTCAAACCCTTTTGAAAACTGNTCCATCTGCTCCAAGGAGGCAATGTTGGCCATCTGGGATATGAACTCGGTGTCTTTCATTGGTTCCAAGGGGTCTTGGTTGCTAATTTGAGCAGTGAGGAGTTGAAGGAAATCATCCATCTGCATGGTAGCACCGTCCCTTTTTCCTTGTTCTGCGATCGTATTTGATCTCGGGTTTGAAGCTAGGGTGGAAGATATTGCGTCAATCATAGTAATTTATGCGGCTTGTTTAAAATGAGAATCCATTTCGTTGTAGGATTTAAAAAGATTGATCGTGATAGGTGAATCGAGTGAGTTATCTTTACTACCGGTAAGAAGATCACGAATGTACTTCAACACTTCAACAGATTCAGAATCATCAGATATGAAAGATAAAGAAAGGTTGGATGAATTTTGCTCGATTCGGATACTGAGTGGTGAACCATTCGGCAAATCAATTGCCATGCGGACCACTTTTCGATCATTTTTATCCAAGTAAGCTAATTTCGCTGCCACTTCGCGGGNAATGTGTTCNAGGGTTTTCAACGAGCGTTGATTGAAGCAATTATCAGACTTGGCACGAGTGATTACCTGAGTCACAAATGTGTCTATGTTTTCGAAGAGAGACATAATCGAAGCAAGATGAGCATTTTTTGTGCCATGCCTTCCGTTCTTTTGTTGCCTTTCTTCCTCCACATTTTCCCCAACTTGCTGATGATTTTCTTTATCTCTTAGACTACCTTCAATAGCATCGCCCTTTTTATCAAGAACTCGATTGGTTGAAATGTTGTTAAGAACGGAAGTATCTCCATTTCTTGGTGAAACCGGATGCAAGGGCGGATGAATCGATCTGCTTGAATTTACAGCATTAGTATTTCCGGAAGGATGAGAAGTATTCATCGTGCTGGCCACCGTAGCACCTCTATTTTGCCCATTTACATTGCTCTTAGGACTGGTCTCAGGCAAAGAAGAACTTTTCACTAAGCTTCCTTGATTAGAAGGAGCATTAGTAGGTTTTGACTGGGCTGGTTTGGCGGGGTTATCAGAAGTTTTAGGATTTTTTATCAAGTTTTTCAATTTAGACGAAAAATTATTTTGGGATTCTGGAGGCAACCAAAATGTACCATTTTTTCCAACAGACTGGTGGCTAGGCAAGTTGCCCAGTCTGTTTACAAATGCATTGGTGACTGACTCCATCCTAAATTAATTCTGAAGTGGGTTAGCTATACTCTCAGCTTCCACACTCGGTAAAAGACCACGATCTCTCATTGCCAATGCGTCAGCGAGTTCAATCAAAGAATCCTCATCACTGTTTAACATAAAGGCAATAATTGGAGCTTTTTCTTCCGCCTTGAGTAATTCAAATATAGTCAACGCTTCCTCAAAACGTCTTTTCTGCCGCCAATTTTGAATTTCTACGCTTGCAACCTCAGGTCCCATCTCAATCCATCGCCTGGAGGTGTCCTTGTAAACCTTGAGTTGCTCTTCACTGAGATCCTGACCTTGCTTGGCCTCAAAATCAGCCAACTTGGAAGCAAGATCTTCCCGTATCTGCTTTAATTCTTTTTTTTGTTTTTCTAGAGATTCCAGATCCATGCTAATTGCAGATTCTCGTGCATCAAGTTCATTCTCCCGTTCTAATAACCTTTCTTTCAGGGCAGTTAATTCTTTTGAAAGTTGGTTCATGGAATGAGTTTCCGCAGGGGAATAACTGGTATCATCCGCATCAAACTCCACACTTGTAAATTCTGCTTCGATCACTGGCTTAGGTTTGAATAGAGCATCGTAATTCAACCAAAGCATGGTAGCCGCACTGCCCACGGAAAGCACAACCGCTAATAAAACAATTAAGGTAGGTGAGATTTTCATAGTGTTAACTTATTATATTATTAAAAACAAAACGACCGCCGATAATATCCTCCAGTTCACGTTCTTCTTTAAGAGATTCAGAATAAACATGTTCTTCGTACTTCTTTTCTTTAAGCTTCAGTAGGCTTTTATACTCAGAGTCAATCTTTAGATAGATACCTTTTTTCGCCTGCTCTGTTTGCATCGATTCCTGCAAATTTCTGTTTGCATCAAGAATTCGCTCTTTAGCATGACTAACCGATAAATCGAAAGATTCTTGNTTTGNTCCGGTAAAACTATTTTTTCTTCTCTCCCCTATCTGAGCATGAAGAGATTCTAAGTGCGATTGACAGACCTGGAGAGCTTTTTCTCTTTCCTGCCTTGAACGAATCGATTGTGCATAATGACCAAGAGCCTTGTCTCTTGAAATTTCTCTTAGATGCAAAAGAGTTTCGAGCCTAAACCTGAAAGCTTTCATCTAAAAATCTCTCCAAGTTGGTTAAACGCATCCTCCCTTGTACTTAAGGAATCGTAGCGCTGTTTTAAAAAAGTCTCGATCGGGTCAAATTTTTCGATAGCTCTATCTATTTTAGGGTTACTTTTCTTCACATATGCTCCCACATTGATAAGGTCTTCATTTTGCCTGTATACCGACAGCAAGTCTCGAGCTTCGGAGATCAATGCCATTTCTTCATTTGTACAGACTGCACGATCCAAACGGCTCACACTACTTAATACATCCACAGCGGGAAAATGATTAGCATTCGCCAATTTTCGACTTAACACTATGTGTCCATCTAAAAAGCCTCTTACTGCATCTGCGACAGGCTCATTCATATCATCACCTTCAACTAAAACAGTGTAAATTGCGGTAATTGCTCCCGTATCCGAAGTACCCGTTCTTTCAAGAATTTTAGGAAGCATGGAAAATACAGAAGGGACATAACCTCGAGAAGCAGGAGGTTCTCCGGTGGCAAGTCCAATTTCTCGTTGCGCCATCGCAAAGCGAGTAAGTGAATCCATCAGGAGAAGAACTTGCTTTCCCTCGTTACGAAAGCCCTCGGAAATCGCGGTCGCAAGTATTGATGCTCGGATTCTCATAGGTGCAGGCTGATCAGATGTGGAAACCACAATGACTGAACGTGCAAGACCCTCTGGACCAAGATCTTTCTCGACAAATTCTTTGAGCTCACGCCCCCGCTCTCCTACCAACGAAATCACATTCACTTCGGCAGATGAGCCTCTCGCAATCATACCTAAAAGAATTGACTTTCCTACGCCACTCCCGGCAAAAATTCCAATTCGTTGGCCTACTCCTAGTGGAACAAAAGCATCGATAGATTTTATCCCGGTACTGAAATGATCAGAGATCAGTCCTCTCGAAAGTGGATTGGGGGGTTCGGCATGAAACCCTTCTCTTTGAGGTGCTAGTAATGGTCCTTTACCGTCAATCGGTCGGCCCATACCGTCAATAATACGNCCAAGAAGAGACNGTCCGTAAGGAACGGCATTAGAATTTTTTTTGGAAATAACTTTACAGCCTGGATGAATTAGGTGAACGCTTTCAAGAGCCATAAGAAGAACTGTATTTTCACGGAACCCCACAACCTGGGCCTCTATACTTTGACCGTGTCTATCGGAGGAAATAGAACAGACTTGACCGATTGAGGACTCTGGACCCTCCGATTCAATAATCAGTCCCGTAACTCTTTTAACTGTTCCAATTTTATCTGTAGTACGAACCCCACGGATTCCCTGCTCCATAAAGGAAAAACGTTCATGCAATGAATCAATCATTACCCTTAAGCTCCTCCTCTATCTTGCGTAATTTTGTGGCAATTCTTCCATCTAGTAATCCAAATCTGCTCTTAATTTGGCAATCTCCGTTCTGCAGGGAGTCGTCTTCAAAAAACTTGACCTCAGGNTACTCGCTTAAAAGAGCATCATCACCATCAAGGCCATCAAAAATCCCTGCNATTGCACTAGCAAAGCCCTCTCCTTCCTCCTCAGAAGTTGGCTGGGCAACTTCATCTGTTTTTCGCAAACCCTTCAGTAATTCAAGATCTTTAGGGCTCAAGTAAACCTCAAGTTTTTCGTCCTCTTCAGAAAACTCTGCAATCATTGATTTAACCAGTTNCTCAATNNNTGTTCCATCCAAAGTCGTTTGGCCAAGAACACGCTCGGCAATGCCAATCACTAAATCGGGCAACCTGCTTTCCAACTCACCAACAGTTGAAATAACCTTTTGATTAATCTCTCCTAAAACTTGCTTTTGGTGATTAGAAATTTCTACTCTTAATTTCTTAATTTCTTCTTGGTAAAAGCTGGCCGCTTCTTGCTTCCCTCGGTTGTAAGCATCATCAACGGAAGCGACATTCTTTACCACAGGCACATCGGGCTTGCCTATATATGATACCTTAAACCCAGATGGCTGAGTGGGGAAAGATATGGACTTATTGAACGACAACGTCGCTGCCTCCGGTGTCGAGGATAATTTCTTCATCCTCTTCGAGTTCGCGAACGATTTGGATAACACGATCTTGTGCTGCCTCAACTTCTGATAAACGCTTGGGACCAAGAAAGCCCAATTGTTCTTCTAAAGCTTCAACCGCTCTCTTCGACATCGTTGAATAAATTACTTTCTTAAGTTCTGCCGATGCATTTTTCAGAGCAATTACAAGATCATCCTGATCGACCTCCTTTGTGATTTTTCCAATATCTCCAGGGCTGAGGCGAACCAAATCTTCGAACCTGAACATTCTTTGCCTGATTGATCCTCCTAATTTAGGATTTCTCTTCTCAATACTTTTAAGCAATTCCTTACCTTCTTCTTTGTCAAACCAATTAAGTAGATCAGCCGCAGATTTAACACCACCTGTTTTAACCTGGGGTGATTGGCCTTTAGTACCCACCCTCGAACCAAGTGTATTAGCCACGACTTCTATTTGATCCATAGGGGTTGTTTCCATCGAACCTACTCTCTCGATAACTTGCTCCTGGACATTGGGAGCCATCAATTGGAGAACCTCTGAGGCTTTATCAGGATCAACATTAGCCAAAACAAAGGCTATCGTTTGTGGCTGTTCAAAACGCAAAACATTATAAATTTGTCCGGAATCCATCTCTTTGATGTCATCCATAAAGTCCAATGAATCACGCACCGGTGCGATTCGGTTCATAATATTGTTTGCCTTTAATGAACCGTGAGCCATCTCCAAAGTCTTTTGTGCAAAATTCATTCCTCCTAGGTTAGAATTAACACTGGATTCGATAATTTCAGAAAATTCATCAAGAACACAGTCTTTGAGTTCTTGTTCAACGATGGGGAAATCACCTATTCTTTTGCAAATATTCTCGGCATCTTTGGCATCGAATCTTTTAAGAAGTGTGGAAGCAGCATCAGGTCCCAACGCAATCATTAGCAAGGCAAGCTTATCATGCTTAGCCATTTTAGCGTATCGATCGGCAATGCTTTCCTCTTCTTCAACTTCTTCCATGAGTATTAGAAATTTTGTTTACTGTACTTTCTTAAGAATGATCTGTTTTATTTTGCTCCAGTTTCGAGATACTTCCTTAAAGCAGTTCCCACATTATCAGGTTTTTCCTGTATAAGATCATTAAGAAGTTCGGGNGTAAGCCCACTGCCTAAACTTCTTGTACCACTGAGGAGTTGTTGATCGTCTTCATCCAAAACCTGGACTTCAGCGTCGCTCGGTTTAAACTTTTTGAGCATACGAAGAAACATTACAAAAATGACNAGGGCTAAAACAATTCCAAGAAGATTTTTGATGTGATGCCCATAAGTATTAAGAATATGTTCAAATTGGTTAAATGTGTCGCCAGCGGGTCCCATAAAAGCGGGTAAGAATTCCACTTCGTGAACAGTGACATGCGTGTCAAGGTCAACTTGGTCAAACCGGGCACCAATTGCATTGACCACAGCGTCATGAATATTCTGAATTTGATCAACAGTTCTTGGAGACTCACCTTTAGCAATTAAAACAGCTGCNCTTCGTCCGATGATTGCACCTGGTTCCTGCATTTCCTCTTTAAGAGTACGGCTGATTTCAAAATCAGTTGTTTTGGATTCACGCTTCTCATCACTTTGAGCCATGATAGGATCTTGCTGGGTAGCATCCTGACTGACATTAGGAACATTAGCACCCATGCCCGTGGCGTTACTTTGGGGTTGTGTTTCGACTGTCGTGGCTTCGTCCTTATCAGTCGTTGAAGTTCTTGGCACTTGCCCTTCCGGGTCAAATTTCTCGTCTAATAAAGTGGAAGATTTGGTATCTAGATTAACAGAAACCCTTGCGACTACATTTTCTTTCCCAACAATCCTGGCAAGCATTGTTTCAATCTTCTGCTCCAGTCTTCTTTCTTGTGCCTGGTATGCTTTCATCAATTGACCCGCAACTCCTCCCGCACCGCCTCCGTCCTCACTCTCATCCGAAAGCAGATTACCTTGATTATCCATCACTGCGACCTGNGCCTTATTGACTCCCTTGACTGCACGCGACACCAAGAACTGAATGGCTGTGACATTACTTTTGTCCAAGGTGTTACCACCGGTATCAACGTATACAGAAGCACTGGGTCGATCATTTGGATCTTCGCTGAGAAGTAAGTTATTCTCAGGTTTGACCACGAAAACTTTTGCCGAACGAATTGCATCCATCATACTTATAGTCCTGGCCAACTCCCCTTGTATCGCACGGGTGTGATTAGTTCTTTGTACAAAATCACTGATACCAAAATTTCCTTCGTCAAAGATCTCAAACCCCACATCTCCTGTCTTCGGTAAGCCTTTCATCGCTAATTCCATTCTCATGGAAGCTCTCATATCCTCAGGTACTAAGATGGAATCGCCNGCCTCGTTGTATTCGTAGGGAACTTGATTGGTTTTTAAAATTTCTACCACTTCACCAAGATCTTTAGCATCTGCACCACTTACGAGCACTCTCATTTGACTGCTCTCGCCAGACCAAGATAAAATACCTATACTCAAAGCAACGACACCAAGTGCAGCAACTACGAGTGTTATTTTTTTACCTCCAGGCAAATTGTTCCAAAGATCGGAAAGTTTTTCGAATCGTTCCTTCATAGTTATTGACTACTAGACTACACTTGCATCCTCATCAATTCCTTGTAGGAATCAACAAGCTTATTTCTGACTTCGATCATTAAATTAAACGCTACACCGGCTTCCTGAGATTTGACGACCGCCTCCTGAATATTATCGGACCGCCCGAGAATCAAATCCTGTGTTTCGCGAGCAGAAACTTTCTTTTTATGNTCTACTCCTTTGATAAACTTTTCAAACATTTGTGCAAAACCTGGGGCCGTTACCCGATCAACAGGAGATGTTCGGTCAAGAGCAATGGCACCCGTGCCGTTTGACAACATTTCGTTCGGAGAACCAATGACATTAGATTTGTTCTCAAAATTTTGAGCAAACCTATCTGCTTGACTATTAGGTCTAAGGTTTGAGTTTTGCGTGAGCAAATCGTTAAGACTGGGTAATGATGATATTTCGTTCACGATCTGAATTATTTTCCAATGGCCATTGCTTGCTGGGCCATTCTTCTTGAGGTTTTGACAACTGTTAAATTTGCTTCGTAGGCTCTGGATGCACTGATTAAATCAACCATTTCCCTCGAAACATCGACATTAGGCATCTCTACCATACCATCTTCGTTGGCATGTGGATGACCAGGATTATAAATCATTCTGCCGGGAGTTTGATCATCTGTTACATCCGTTACGCGGACGCCTTGATATAGATTTTCATCGACATAACCAGGCACTCGTCGTTCTGGTGTTTTGATAAATTCTTCAAAAACGACTTCTTTCCTTTTATAAACATTTCCAGAAGCATCTTGAGTGGTGTTAGAATTCGCAATATTTTGGGCGATAATTTCAAGACGAATCTTTTCGGCAGATAAAGCACTTCCAGTTGACTCAATTCCTGGTATTAAATTCATACTCATGGTAATAATTTCCTACTAGACTCTTCCCCTTATTGCTTGGTTGATCGTTTTGATTGTTCCGCCTACCGCACCAGTTAGATATTCATAATTGAGAGCATTTCTATTCATTGCCAACATTTCTTCATCAAGTTGAACGGTATTACCATCCATGCGAACAGGTTTGGCTTGGCGGTCTTCTGCACTTCTAGGAAGTAGTCCCTTAACCCTACGAAAATCTTGGCGGTCGACTGCCCTTCTTAATTCAACTGAAAAGTTTTTTGGCAGATCTCTTCGTTTGAAGCCTGGGGTCTCTACATTAGCAATGTTATTAGCCAGAGTCTCATGTCGCAACTGCGTTGCATCAAGAAGCTTTTTAGAAATAAGGTAGTTTTCTTGATTGTATAAATTATCGAGTACGACGGCCATGGCTTCATACAATGCAACATTCATGCCAACTTGGCCCGTAAAACAGCCTCGGAAATCCTTTGAAAATTTAAAGCAAGTTGGTTGCCAATAACTGAAATTAAATTTAGAAACTTGTAGTCTATAACATGAAAACCCCTTACTTTGAAAATTGCCAAGTTGCCCTGAATCCAAATGGTTCGATTTTCGAAGCATCCAAAGAATTTTGTGATTGGATCGGCCTTTCATCCAGTAAAGTTAAAGGGCAGTCTTTCCGGCAGTTAATGATTGGTGTAGAAAAAGAATGGAAATCCTTTCTACCAACAAAGAATACCTCAAATGATGAAAAGTNTTNCCTGCCATTGGCAACAAGCGACAAAAGCTCTTCTATTGGCATTCATATCACTCATCAGTATTATCAAGAATTAAAAGTCTCAATTCTTTCCGTNTCTACGGGACTCGCTCCTCATAATTCTCTTAAAGATGCGTTCCTCGGNGATTTAATGCAAAATCCCAAAGCCATAGCAAGTACATTAGTCCGGCTCCAAAAAGCAGAGAGCCGCCTTGCCGACTACATAAGTAATTTCCCTGGTATCTTTTTTACTCAGCGGCCAGATATGACTTTCAGTTACCTCTCAAAAGGAATCCGTCAGTTATTTCCAGAAGATTACAGAGAGTTTTCGAGAGATAGTGGCTTGTTCCTTTCTAAAATCTTCGAACAAGACCGGGAGCACTTTTTAAATGAAACCAATGCACAAAAACCAAAAAATCAGACTTACAGTTTCACTTATCGCGTAAATTTGCCTCCGAATAATCAGATTATTTATTTTTTGGATGTCCGCACACCAAGTATTACAAAGCAAGGCAAACTCCTTGGCTATGATGGCGTCCTCATTGACATTACTCGACAGGCTATTGCGGAGCATCGCTTAACAAATTCCGTATGGAGGGAAGGCTTGGCAACTCTAACTAATGGGCTCGTTCACGATTTCAGTAACCTGATGGCAGGGATATACTCCATAAGCGAACTTTATTTTGGAATGATGGAAAAAGACGATCCGATGGCTAACGGAATGGGCCAAATCAAGAAAAGTGCAATGCAGGCTCAAAAACTAGTGAGAAGAATTATTGATCTACATCGAGAAAAACCTGCGAATCGAGCCGTTCAAGATCTTCGGCTTCTCTTGAAAGATCAAATGGACCTTTTGGAAATCATCATTCCAAGAAGTGCTAAAATAAAAACAAACTTTGGAAAAGATGCACTCCCTGCCTTCATAGAGGAGACTGGGTTCAGGCAAGTAATTTTAAACCTTGCAATAAATGCTAGGGATGCAATTGCAAGAGCAGGTAGAATATCAATTTCTATTAGAAAAGTAGAGAAAGGATCTCTGCTTTTATCAGGAAAAGGAACTTCCCCGCCAAAAGCCAAATGCGTCGGAGCAGAGGTCTCTATATCTGATAACGGGAAAGGCATTCCTGACACTATTAAAGATAAACTATTTGCCCCCTTCTTTTCGACCAAGGATGCATCTAAAGGGTCGGGGTTTGGTCTTTATAACTCAAAACTATTTATTGAAGATCACAACGGAGATATAGGGTTCATATCAGAAGAGGGAAAAGGCAGCACATTCTTTATCTTCATTCCTTTATTTATCAATGAGGAATCGAAAAAGAAAAACCTTAAGAAAGCCCGACGGGCGACTCGGGAGTTTGTTAAAGTAAGAAAGTCAAGCCCCCCTAAAGAATGAGATTAATTTAATCTGCAACTTTTGGTGGAATAAGATTACCATTTTGATAATACATCACCGAGCGAATTTCCCCATTTGTACCATAAAATGTCATTTTGCCATGCAGTTTGCCATCTTTGTACTTTGCTTCAACCCATGAGCCGTCCGCAGACTTTCTTACCGACACTCCCTCTAATCTTCCATTGTCATATTCGTCCAGACTGATACGGGAGGTAGAATTTCTTTCAATGGATCCCGAAAATGGCTGGCCATCACCTTTTAAGTAAAGAATTTCTTCAGGATCGGTTGAATCTAAAGACGGTTTCTTCTCAAAGGTATTTTCAAATGTTTCAAATGCTCCCTTCCACTCTACATCGTCTTCCTGCTTACTCTCATGATTATTTTCAGCACATGAGTCTAAAAATAAAATTAAAACCAAGTAACCAAGTAAAAAAAGTAAACGATTAAATCTCACAGGCTGTAAATTATTCAGCAATGAAATCCCTGAAATCATAAAGTTGAGGATCTCTTATGGGGCGAGCAAGGAGAAGTTTTCGTAACTTCGATTGAGTAGACTCATGAGTTTCATCTTTTGACCGTGCCTGATCGATGTCTCCATCCCCCATAAACTCACCCATTCTATCCTCTAAGTCTTCAGGATTCATACCCTCCTCTAGTTTCCTTACAACTTCTTCCATTGGTTCATCCATTGTTTCACCGCTTAACTCACACATCTTCCTCATCAATGACCCCATTTGCCGGGGATCAGGATTATCCTCATCCATTCCAGAAATCGAGCTTTCCAGTTCCTTCATGATTTCATTGGCATGGTCCCTGTCCATCCCAGCAAACGGATCGTCAGGATCTTGATCGTTTTGGGCTTCAGGTTGAGTTGCTTCTTTTTGCTTACCAGTAATTGAGAACCCCGAGATCAATCTTACCATTTTCTTACCCGGCCCTTCGGGGCAAAGAGGAACTAAATCGGAGTACTTAATGGTGGGGGCGAAAAATGAATAAATCTTCCCAGTATCAGGTGAATGAAATTCGTAGATTGGCATTTGTATAATTAAATGTAAATTCAGCTGTCAATTACAAGCCAAGATACAACCAAGGACTATGCCCCCCCGACTTTCATGTTAAAATTTCTCTCATCAATTCATTGTCCCCAAAGCACAATTATTCGAAAAATTGTCCCTTTGCTTTACGGTTTCTTCCTTCAATTAATTACGGGGATTCCAAAACCTGAAGCTCTCGATAAGTTTGACGCGGCAGAGATCGCAATAAGGTTATCAGAGCAACTTTACGATTATCCGTTTTGGCTCCAGGATTTAAGTCATCTCCCACTATTTTTCGCTTTTACCTGGATGGCTCATTGGTTTTTTACAGAAAAAAATCTCATACAAAGTATCAGCAAAAAAGCTATTTCTATCTCAATTTTCTACGCAATGTTCAATGAGGCAATACAAGCCATCATTCCTGACCGCTTTCCCTCACTTGGTGATCTTGTAATGAACTTGGCAGGGGTAATACTCGCCATCCTTGCGATCAAAGCATGCACGAAGTACATAGCAACTTCCACTTAAAATCAGTGAATCAAGGAGATTCTAATGCTTCTTTCCTCTCGAAGAATGTGGGGTGTGAATAATGAAAAAATACAAGTAATTTATGAGGAAGTGGATGCGAAAGATTTTCCCGATATAACTTTTGCAAAGCTTCAATCAGATCACTTCCGCCATTCATTGCATCTCTTGCAAATCGGTCCGCCTCATATTCATGTTTACGGGAGAAAATATTAGAAATAGGCGACAGCCAATAGGTGAAATTTGGGAGTATGAGAATTGCTCCAATTAAAATCGTACTGAGAGAACCCACATTTTCCACCTTTAATGCTAATCCTTCATACAGCCAAACTTGAGACATACCAAGCGAAAGTGCATAGAAACCAAACAACCCACTAAGAAATGAAAAGCATAAGCGCTTGGGAATATGTCCTTTTTTATAGTGACCTATCTCATGGGCGAGCACTGCTTCAACTTGGCGTTCCTCCATCTGACTTATCAGCGTGTCATATAAAACTATTCTTCGGAATTTACCAAAACCTGTAAAAAAAGCGTTGGAATGAGAAGACCTTTTACTCCCGTCTATAACTTCGATTGTTTTAGCTTCAAAACCGGTTCGGTTTGCCAAAGAAAAAAGGCTATCCTTTAAAGAGCCATCTTCAAGAGGAGTTAATTTATTAAAAAGTGGTAATATGAATTTTGGCCACAACACCATCATGGCTAGCTGAAAAACAAAAAACGCACTGAAGGCGAAAAACCACCAGTAATCTGAGAAACTGGACAATGTTCGATACAGCCAAATCAAGAGAGCAAAAATCAAAGTACCCAAAATAAGACCAAGAATATTTTCTTTTACTTTATCTGTGATCCACAGTCTCGTGTTTGACTTATTAAATCCAAAATGTTCCTCCAGACGAAATTGTTTAATCCAATCGAATAACAAACTCGGACTTTGGATGGCGAGAAGGAAAGCCACCGAAATAAATGCACATTGATAAATAGCACTTTCAGTTGTTGTATCCCAAAGATTAAATACCCAAGGGTAGAGAAATAGAATAATGGGCACAAAAATAACAAAACTGAAAAAATCCTGCCATAGAGATAACTTGGTTTTAGCAATAGCATAATTACTTGCTTTCCCCCATTGATCTTCATCCATAAGCACCTTGGTCTTTTCAGGTTGGAAATCCTTGTCTCTTATCAGTTTTTTAAAATTCAAAAAATTGAGCACGGATTCAAAAACTACATGAATAAAAGCAGCAATGATAATTATTATTTGAACACTTGACATCTTATTGCTTGTTTTAACACAAACATAAAAAAGTGTCGATGGTCATTGCATTTCATTTTCAATGATTGCGAACAGCCAAAATAAACTTATTATTGATCAGATGCCTACCAACGACAAATCACCAGATCAGGATGAATTCAAGGGTCTTAAATTCGAGGAAGCGATAACTCGCCTAGAAGAGTTAGTTTCTGAGATGGAAAGTGCCGAGGTGGATTTAGACTCAATGATTAAGAATTATCAATCTGGAATGTCTCTTCTTAAAATATGTCAGAAAAAAGTCGAAGAAGCAGAGTTTAAACTTACCAAAGCAACTGCTGCTGAGAAGGTTGAATCTTAAAAATAATTTGAAATATGTCATTTTCAAACGACAAGGAATACTCATTTTTATCGAAAATTAATTCACCGAAAGATCTTCGAGGACTTTCTAAAGAAGAGCTCAATATTCTAGCTGAAGAGATTCGTCACCGACTCATTCATGTTACTTCCAAAAACGGTGGTCATGTGGGACCCAACCTCGGAGTTGTTGAACTCACGATTGCTCTCCATTTAGCCTTCGATTCCCCAGTTGATAAATTCTGCTGGGATGTTTCCCATCAGGGTTATGTCCATAAATTACTGACTGGAAGAAATGACTCTCGTTTCGATAAAATTAGAAATGATGAAGGCTTGAGCGGTTTCCTTAATATCGGAGAAAGTCCTCACGATTCTTTTGGGGCGGGTCATGCCGGTACTGCCCTATCTAGTGCACTTGGAATGTGCGTGGCAAGAGACTTAAAAGAGGAGAGCAACCATGTTGTGGCTATAGCTGGCGATGCAGCATTCACCTGCGGAATAACACTCGAAGCACTTAACAATATAGCATGTACCACAAAAAAGTTTATTTTGATTCTAAACGACAATGAATGGTCTATTGCTAAAAATGTTGGTGCTCTTGCCAAATACTTTAATGAATTAATCACTAAACCTTCCTACAACCGAATCCACAAAGAAGCTGAATCATTTCTTTCTCAAATCCCTTATGGGAAATCTTTTATGAAACTTGTCTCCAAAGCTAAACGAGACACGAAAGAATTAATTGCACCTTCGAGTATTTTTGAAAAACTAGGCATAAGGTACCTTGGCCCGATTGACGGTCATGATATTCAGGGACTCATTCATTTCTTTGAATTCGCTAAGAAAACAGATGAGCCCATCGTGCTTCATTTGCTAACCAAAAAAGGGAAAGGGTTCCCAGTTGCAGTTGAAGAACCTGAAAAATGGCACGGGTCGGGTCCCTTTGACTTGCAAACGGGCAAAGCACCACCCAGTGCCAAAAGTTCTCCTCCAAAATATCAGGATGTATTTGGGTGCTGCTTGGCAAAATTAGCTCAGGAAAATAAAAGTATTGTGGGAATAACGGCAGCTATGCCTAGTGGAACCGGATTGGATGCTCTACAGGAAGCAATCCCAGAAAGATTTCACGATGTGGGAATAGCCGAAGAGCATGCTGTTCTACTTGCGGCAGGGATGGCCACACAAGGTATGAATCCAGTTTGTGCGATCTATTCCACATTTTTACAAAGGGCCTACGATCCAATCATACATGATGTTTGTTTGCAAAATCTACCTGTTACTTTCTGCTTGGACCGTTCAGGGCTTTCTCCCAATGACGGCCCAACCCATCATGGTCTCTTCGATCTTTCTTACCTAAGGTGTATTCCTAATTCCATAATCATGGCTCCTTCCAACGAAGATGAACTTCAAGATATGATTCGCAGTGGAATTTCTTATAAATCTCCATCCTTTATTCGCTATCCAAGAGGTTCGGGTACTGGTATTCAACTCAAAGATAATCCCGCACTCTTAGAGATAGGAAAAGCAAATACAATTCAAGAGGGAGAAATCCTTACAATTTGGGCACTCGGAAGTTTTTTAGAAACTGCCAAAAAGATCTCTTCTTTATTATTTGATCACTATGGTTTTCTCCCCACCATTGTAGATCCTAGGTTTGTAAAACCTGTGGACGAAGATCTCTTACATCAACAAAGTACCACCCATCAATGTCTTATTACAATGGAAGACAATGTTTTAGCCGGAGGGTTCGGATCTGCCATACTCGAGTCACTTGAGGGAAAGAAAGTTGACATGCATGTTAAGAGAATTGGATGGCCCGACCAATTTATTGATCATGGAGATTCCACTCATTCATTAAGAAAAAAGTACTCTTTGGACGAAAACTCTATTTTTCAAATAGTAGATTCTATCCTGAAGGATTTAAAAATCAGGAAAAGAAGGATAGCCGTATAGTTTTGATTTAAAAATCTGTCCATTGCTTTGTCTTAAAATCGTAAGCTCTAGATTTGTTATCAGAGGTACTTTCATTCCAAAAAATCCATGACGATTGATCTGACCGGAAAAAATAACCTGAGCTTTCTTCATTCCATAAATTTGCTCTTGTCCATAACCAGCCCCACCCTTCTTTCCACATCCATAAAGAATCATCTTTAGCTTCACCAATATATATCCACCCAAAACGATAGTGGAAGCTCCATCCATTATCAAAATTATAGCGGTCACTAAACCAAGTGGAAGGAAGTACATCATCTGTTATATTGCTGTCATCATTAACTATCTTTTCTTTGGGTTTCACTACGATATTTGCGGTGTGCTCCGAGTGTAAACCTGTTTGATCAATCACGGTCGACTCGAATTTAAATTCACCTACATTGCTTCCACTTGAAATTTCTAATCTTGCCATATTTCCTTCGAGTATTTGTACCTTAATCCAGTCTGGTCCAGTGAATGAGAAAGAGAGCTCATCGCCATCCTCATCATAAAAGTTAAAATCAGCCTTGTAGTCTTCTCCTTCTAAAACCTCAATCCTTGAAGGCATATCGATCACAGGAAAGTGCTTTTCTTTAGTAATCTCTAGATTAAATTTTATCAAAACAGACTGGTTACTTTCCTCATTANAAATTTGAAAATCGAGTGGGACGTTCGTTTCAAAATCTGGAGCTATGCCTGAAAAGTTAAGAGTACCGTCCTGATTTAGTTTAATTGTCATCCATGTATGCAAGCTTTCTTGTTCTGCATCCCCCATAACCAGATGATTAATAGCTTGGTACCACGGGCCAGTTCTCAGATCAAAATCAAAAGGATAAGATGTAGATAATGCAGACGGCGGAGAAGTTAAAACTTTAGGAATTCCGGTGCGTTCGCCCAATGAAGAAATAAAAGTTTTAGAGGAGTTGTCGGTTAAATTGCCAAAATTGTGCATACCTCCGTAAATAATGAAGTCTTTGGATATTGGAAACATGGCATGCACTTTATCTTCCAATGGAGATGACAGGGAATAGGAATCTAATATTTTGTGATTCTGTAAATCTACTTTTGCAATCAATGCATCGCTAGAACCTACCCCCAGAACAGTTTCGTTTCCTATTCGAGTACTTTGATAAAAGTTCATTGCGAACAAATAGTGGTCTGAATCTACAGATTGAAGGCTTGTCAGGCGATCATTCCAAACACCTCCTGTATGACAGAATTGTCCGTTTAAAAGAAAGCTAAAATCGATTGAAGTGCTAAATATATCAAATCCCCCTCTAGAAATAATCGAACCGGTATTCCAACTGAGTTCTTTCTCAAACTCGAAAGCTAGAACCATAGAATCTGAAAAATGATTTTTGACTAATTTTCCATTATTGATGCGTCCGGATGAATGGAAACTCAGATTCTCAAAACCAGTACCGTTAAAATCAAAAACATTTAGATCAAATTTTGTTTGTGGCTTAAAATTTATACCCAAGTCCAAAGATGTATTTTCAATCTCCCCTATCGTACCTAAGATAATTCTATCTTCTCGTAATAAACATAATGTGCTGGATTTGTCACGCCCCTCATCTCCAATACTTCGAGCCCATTTAACTTCAGAAATATTATGGGCGGAGATAACCGCAATAAATCCATCTTCACTACCCTTTGAAGAAACTGCCTCCCCACCCAAATTAGTTGAATTCTCAAACGAACCACAAATTGCAATCCTTTGCCTATCCAAGAGGATCATTTCATAAGAATATTCATCAAAATTAGATCCCAGTTGTGAAAGATTTCTTACATCCCCTGAGATACTTACGCTCAGGATAAAAAGATCAGTCCCTCCTCTTGAAGTAAGAGTTCCACCGCTTAAATTTAAATTCCCGCTGAACATACCGTAAGCAAAAATTAAACCATCTGCATCTACTTGAATATCCGACAACCTTAGAGTGCTATCTGAACCAATGCGAGAGATCAAAGAAAGTTCCATTTTCTCGGACAAGTGCAAAATTGATTTTGTAAACCTGCCTGTACTAAGTTCTGTATCAAAGACTCCAGGGAAATGCCCTGCAAGAATCCACCCGTTCTCGGGATGCTGAATTATTTTCAAAATATCACATTGGTCTTCAAAAACATAATTGAATAAATTGTTGGCAGCGGGAAGTGACCCTAAATTTAAATTAAACTCTTCGTCTCGAATAAATTCAATTGGTATGGTTTTGTCCTGAAAGTTACCATCCATGGTGAAAACACGGATGGTAAAATTATCGGTCTTTTCNATATCTTCCANAGATANATTATTTGTATTACCAACTATTAAAGCTTTTCCTGCCGAAGGATCAGTGGCAACAACATCAATCCACTCGGGCCCGGAAACTTTTGTAAAAAAAAGATATTCTGGATGAATGGCATCGAANTTAAAAGAGAAAGGACCCACGCTATCTANAATGACTTTATCTACCTGAATTTGAGGAGGACCTGATTGAGCAGATAGCTTGATCACATCATATTCATTGGAATATGAGGAAGAAATTACAACACCATCAGAAACTACTTGTTCACTTGAATTAAATACAACCACGGGGCTTCCCAATGTATTCAAATTCATAGAATAAAGTTCCTCTTTCCCACTTCCACCTAGTTGCTTAAACCATAAAGGACTTCCATCAACCGCATGGAACAACATAAATAGTAAATCATCATTTCCTTTCGATTCCAAAAGACCAATTCCTATGTTTAATGAACCAGAAAATTCTAGACCAATAAGCAAATCTCCCAAATAATCTACTTCTACTTCCGTAACTCGACATTCCATTGAACTAGAAAGAGACTTCATCCAAACCACTTTCAGATTTTCATCCAGACAGAGAATAAAACCAGAATTTCTCACCGAGGATAAAAGAAGTTGTTCGTTCAAAGAAAGGTTTCCCTTATATTCTCCAACGATAACAGTCTTATTTTTACTAACATCAAAATCGTTAACCCAAAGATAATCAGAAGACTGAATCAAAAACTCTTTTTCAATACTAAGGCTTGGGTCAAGTTTGTGGAATATGATTTCATTGACCGGTTCCTGATTAGACCGACTCGTAAGAATTAGATTAGCATTTTGCAGAGATTTGATATCCCCTAATTCATGTTTATTTGAAAGTGTGAACCCTGCTT
This sequence comes from Verrucomicrobia bacterium TMED44, assembly GCA_002168015.1. Taxonomy (GTDB): domain Bacteria; phylum Verrucomicrobiota; class Verrucomicrobiia; order Opitutales; family Seribacteraceae; genus Seribacter. The sequence goes on along the minus strand of NHCX01000046.1, from coordinate 7,643 downwards.
TTTGAAAAAGAACTCCATTTTTTTGAAATTCGCATATAAAAGAACTTTTAAAACCGGGATTTGATNCTATATAATCACCCTTATCCAATTCTAGTTTCCCGGAAAAACTTCCGGCAACTATAGATCCACCATCATCACGTAAACTAAGACTTAAATGCTCAATAGGTTGGTCTGAACCAAACGATTTTATCCAATTCAAACTTTTCGCCGCATTAAAAGAAGCGATAAAAATGTTAAAGGCGAAATCAGAATAAATATTACTGGAATCAACCTTCATGTTTTCAGCAAAATATCCAGCAACATAACTGCCTTCATGACTATTTCTTATGGCAACTATTTCAACACCTACCCCGGTAAAAATCTGCTCAGAATCAACCGACGAAAAATCATTGGCAAGAGCCTTCCAAATGGGTCCAACTTGATTTTGTGAGTTTTGCAAAACTCCATTCATTTCAAGAATTTGTAAATCCTCAGCAAACAGTGAAAACTGATCCCCTATTCCCCAATCTAAATTAGCATGTTTGCCCGAAAACTTCATTCTACTTTGATTCACAACCAGCGGACATGTGGAGTATTGTCTGAGAATTCTTTTTTTAGTCACTTGATTATTAAACTGGTCGGTCACGGAATACTCAACCGCACCATATCCAAACTCATCAAAATTTAGATTTTCAGTTGCTTTTACACTAGAGGATATATCGATTCCATCTGCGTCCTTGGCTAGAAAACCTGGTTCAATAAACGGTTGAAAGTCTGAAATCCTTACAAAAGCACCCCCAAGTAATTGTACATGAGGAGGTCTTCCATCCTGCACTTCTAAATTAAACTTCATTTCTCGGGTTGTGGTTATTTCACCTTGAGCAACAAACTTTACATTGTAGGACCCAGTACTGCCCGTGGGAGCAATTCCACTGATTTGATAATAATTGATCCTTGGGTTCTTAACCTCTAACCAAGAAGGTCCATCTGCCAAGGTGAGTTCAATCTGATCCAACTGATTGCTGGGATAAAAAGTTATTTCCTTAAAAAAGCCTTGATTTTCTTTGATAGAAAAATCGGAAATCTCTCCAACTATCGTCATTTCCCCGTCCCATGATATCACAGGTTTTATAATGATCTTATCGCTATTTATTCCATCGGACACCTGCACCGTAAATTTATCATTTCCTGCCTTAAAAGAATTCGTACGGTATTCTAAAATTTGGGGCAATGAACCATTACCCTCGACAATTGCCAAACCAAGTTGAGGTCCCGCCCCCTCTAGGATTGACCATTTTAATAGATCACCCTCCGGGTCATTTGCGTGTAAGGTATTAAATGTAGAAATAGGGGAACCATTTTGATCAAACAAAATTTCTATTTCATCAGGAATAATATTTGGCGGTAAGTTTATACCTTTCACCTCAATTTCAAATCCCTCAGAAACAACGAGTCCGGACTCATCCATTGCAATAATGGTAAAAGGGTAAAGACTCCCACCGGCTTTGACCTGAGGTACTCCTCTCAACATAATATTTCCGCTTGCGTTATAATCCTCCAATTTNAGCCAAGGTTCTTTATCCCAAGATGGACCGATTAACCTGAATTGAATATTTGTTGAATCAATATCGCTTGCAACCACTTTAAGTTCAAATAATTCTCCTTCGTTAGCAAAATAAAGAGGCTGTATGTCAGTCTGAAAAAGGGGGCTATCGGGAATTGCTGAAACTTGAATCTCGAATTCAAGTTCAGTCGTTCGGTCTCCTTCATCCATAAGTAAACTAAAGTAATCATTTCCTACAAAATTTAACTTTGGCTTATAATTAAATAATGTCGGTTTCCCCCCCGATCCTCCTATTCTTATTGTACTGCCAGCGGTCGAACCTTGTCTCAATGTCCAAAGAATTTCGCTAAAATCATCAACTTCAGGGTCAGGATTAATAGCATTAAATCCTTTTGGGTTAGTCCAACTTTCTATTGATTGATCCTCATTGATNTAGAGCGTTATTTTTTCGAGAGACGCACTGGTCTTGGCCGATTCGAAAATTGGTGGATAATCCAGCACTTTAAAATTCAGTAAAAATGTCTGCTCTGCAAAATTACCCGTAGCATCTTCGACTTTAAGAGTTATTCTAGAGTACCCCTCATCGCTAACTTCTCCGACGCCTGAAAGCCGGCCCATTCCATTTCCTTCGTCAGTAAAAGAAAGCCAATTCGGCTTACTTAGTGCTTTAATGGTAAGTTGATCGCTAGGTAGATCCCCATCTTTCGTAGATATGAGATAGGTATATGCTTCATTTTCAAATGCTTCAGTAGGCGGGAGAGAGATGAAAACGGGTTTATCTGGAACGGGTTGTACGCTTAGCTGCACGGTTATATTTTCACTTTTAGATGCCCCATTTTCAGTTCCTGCGTCCTTCACTTTGACAATAAATTCATCTACACCAGAATAGTTTCCGTCCGGTTTGTAGTATAACAATCTCGAATTACCAGAAACGCTCAATATCGCTTGACCATGTATAGGATGGCTTAAGATACTCCAATCATGCCCACTTTGTTGATCCCGGTCATCAACGGATAAAACTCCCAACCTGACTTCTCCCTGGTCTTCTTGAAAATCTAGATTTTTTTCTGAAAAAGTAATTACGGGTGGGTAATTATTAACATATACTTCCAATTTAAAAGTTATGGTGCTAAAAGAATCCCTTGAATCAAATACACTGATTTCAATGGTGTAATTATCCTCATTTTTAACTAAAGGCGTACCTGTAAGAACTAACTTCCCCTCTAAAAAATTTGTATTGTCAATATGCAACCAATCCGTTTCCGAAGAAGGACTAGAAGGACTAACTGTCAGGGTATATCTATTTAAGTCTTTATCTCCATCCGAAAACTCGATGACCTCCATCACTTGTTCCCCATCTTCGAATCTCAATTGGACAGAATCATGATTCGATGTAAAAAGTGGCACATCATCCACCGCTTTTACATCAAAAAGATAAGTAAATTGATCGGAGGAAATTCCATCACTTACTTGTACCACCATTGAATCTGACCCATTAAAATTTGGATTGGGCGTATACTTAATCAAATTAATATTATTTTCTTGGGCATCGATGACGGAAACTCCCGAAGACGGAGGGATGGAGATGGACCAGTTCTGCCTTTGTTTATTCGCATCATAGCTAGACAATGGATTCGTTTTTTGCCAAAAACTATCTTCGACTAATTCGACATTGAGAGAATTCCCCTCGTTAATAATGGGTGCAGTGTTCTCAGCTAGCACATCAACATCAAAGACTTGAGTGCCAACCAATCCTGTATTGTCAGAAACTTGAAGTGTTATACTGTTTTTACCCAGAAAAGAAGATGAAGTCGGAGTTCCTAGAATTCTGGCACGCGATGCATTCCCCTCCAAATTGTTCTCCAAGGTCAACCATTGAGGAAGTAAAGGTGGAAGTAAGGACACAGTTTGATTGATATCTCCATCTATGATTGAAAAATCGTATTTCCACATGTATCCGATGACTGCATCTGTGTACCTTGGAACCGTATTGATTACCGGTGGGTCTTCTATGCTTTGAATCGTAATTGAAATAGCTAAAGTGTCATGAGCGGAAGGATCAATCGGATCAAAAATCTTGATCTTTATAAAATCAGTTCCTGTAAAATTACCTTCCGGAATATATTGAAAGTTACCCGTGTATCCATTGGTTGGAAAGCTACACTCACCATGTATGGGAGCGGTTAATGCAATCCATTGTGCAGCTCCATCTACTACATCCTGATCGTATGCAGACAGGGGAAGAGTAAAGGGGCTATCTTCATTGATGGTTATATTCATGTCTTGCTGATTGAACCTCGGGGGATAATTAGTTGGAATGACTTCAATGACTAAAACTTGATTTGTAACCAAACCTCCGGGATCAGTTACCCGCAATGAAACTTGGTAAGGGTCTTCTTGATAGTTCTCCCATAAAGCTGTTCCGGAAATTGTAGAAACTGAATCGAAAGCTAACCACCCCGGTAAATCAGCTACTTCGACAACATGACCGACATCACCATCGATATCAGTCCATTGGATTTGGTAAGAAAATGGAATACCTTCATCTGCCCGTACCAAAAGCGAGGAAGATATAGCGGGAGCGTCATTGACAGGTGTAATAATAACAGTAAAAGGCAAAGTGACAGATTTCGAGGGCACGCTCGCATCATGCAATGCAATAGAAAAGGAATCTGTTCCCACATAATCTGGGTTTGGTCTGTAGATTATAGGCACAAGCGAAGAAGACGGGTCTAGAGATAAAACCCCGTTGGAGGGAGATGACACGGGCGAGATACTAAAGCCCGTGGTTGTCTGATCGTCTTGAAATTGAATTACCCCAATCGCTCCCAACCAGTCAGAATCGTTAAAATCTTCCTGTAAGGTAACAGTGATCGAGGAAATTGGCACACCATTTTGATCAACAATAGATGGCGGAAGGTTTCTTGCATAGACTCTAAGCGTAAAAACCTTAGTTGCATTTGGAGTCCCCGTACCATCAGAAATAGAAAGTTCTAAGTTAAAATCTTTAAATGTGGCACCTCCGAGCAAAGAGTCATCAGTAATCGAACCAGTGATCGTGTTATTTCCAGTAATATTGAGCCCACTAGGTAATGAGCTTGAGGTTAGGGTTAAATTGTCGCCGTCTGCATCAAAGGTATTGATTACATATGAAATGGTATCCCCGACCCATGTTGCATTTAATTCGGAGGATTGATTTGAATCGAAAACCGGAGAATCAGGTTGAGCAGCAACATCCACTTGGAAAGCATGATTTTGCAGACCACCAATTGAACGAGTCTCTATATTAAATGTATGAAGACCACTAAAGTTTCCTTCCGGCATGTAAGTGAAATTACCATCTGCAGATAGATTGTACCGGTCTGTCGANGCCGATGAAGACGAGATGCTCCAAGTGAAATTACTTTCTAACGGGTGCTCGACCTGAAAAAGATAGGAAGCCCCAGAAGTTGAATCTTCTAAAATATTTAATACTGCAGGCGAGTTTGATAAAAACAAAGGTTCTAACGGTAAAGAAACCTGCTTCTGCCATGCTTCATTATAAAAGCCCTTTACTGAACCAGCAAAATCAAAATTACTTGAATCTTCAGGACTGCCAAGTACGACAAGCCCCCTGCTAACCGCAACCGGAAAAAACTGGGCGTTAGAGACGGTAGAACCATTATTATCTAGTCTTGAGATTAATCTCCAATCACTCGCATTCCCCTCCTGCATTTTATAAACATATGCGATTCCACTGGTGCCTGTGCCAAGAGAGGTCACAAACAGAAAATCGTCCATCACTGCAAGATCAGCACCAAAAGTCTGTTCACTGCCACCTTTAGGTGGATACAATTTGGCTTTTTCAGTCCATGAATTGTTTTCAGATTTAAAAATATAAACTGCACCCGTATCAGAAACATTACCATCTCCATCCTTAGCACCTACAAATGCAAAATTATCGCTAATTTCTACTGAACTTCCAAATTCATCTCCAGGAGATAAGGTAGAGGTAAGTACAGTCGGAGTGGTTGACCAATTTCCTCCTGCATCTTTTTGAAATATGTAGGCTTGGCCTACATTATTTTGGCCCGCTTTGCTTTCTCTGGGTGCCCCTACGATGATATTATTTTCAGTAATGCCAATATTTGCTCCAAAATAATTACCCGTTTGATTGTTATCTGACCACAAAGTCTGCGAATGAATCCATGATGTTCCGTTAGTTTGGTTAAAAACTTCCACCCTTCCAACTTTGCTTCCGCTAACCTTGGGCGCGATGCATAGAATGCTACCATTCAAATCAGCTGAGATTTCCGCCCCAAAAGAGTCCGAACTTCCCGTGTTTGGGTCAGTAATCTCACTTAATTTACTGTAAGCTCCGTTGATTCTATGATAAACAATTACTTTTCCGCTTAAAGTATTTGAATCGGGTGCACCAATGAATAACAAATTGCCTGCTACATCTAAGGAAGTTCCCCACCACCCGTTGTCACCAATTTCTGGCTGAAGTATGTAATCTTGGGAGAATTCAAAACTGGCATTACGGTCAAAAACATAAATTGCTCCATCATTAGAGTTTTTAGCTGGCGAGCTTATAATTGTTTCATTCCAATCGTTAATAGCGAGACGATAGCCAAAATAATCATCCATAGCTAAATTGTCAGAAACAACAGGTCCTCTCTCCAAGTAAGGTACGATGGATATAGATCCATTGTAATCAAGATTACTCGGATCAAAATAATAAAATTGCCGGGAGGAATCACTAGATGCCCTAAATAAAGTATATTCACCGGAAGTCGAAGCTCTTGCGGGAAAAACTTCGATGGAGGAATTTGATCCTCCAATTTGATCACTTATATAAAAACTTCCACTGCTTCGTGAGAATTTATAATATTGATTTTCCAACAACTGATAAGAGCCATTGGGGTCATGAATAATTGAAAAATAGGGTTGTGGTTCGCTGTGCAATCTAAGATGGCAAAGAGACAAGACTACCACTATTTTCAGCACGCAAAAAATTGGCCTTAAGGTAAATTTCAAAAAGGCTTTTCGAGCAAACGGGCGAAAATGCTCTAACATGTATAAAATCTCCTAGAAAACCGAGATTTATGCAAAACTTTTTACAACCAACGGCAAAATAATATTAAATTTCTAAAAACGTCTTTTGGGAACAACTCTAACTGGCCTAGCTCGCTGCACAACTGGGGCACGATTTACCAATGGAGTGAGCCGAACGGGTTTTGGCCTCATTGGAGGAACCACCCGCTTTACCCGAGGAGGGAACTTAGGAAGTGGCGCCCGGGGGGCAAAACGGATTTTAGGTGCGAATGGAGCTTTTGGAGCCTTCGAGAAGGAAGAAAAAGATGGGACTGAGCGTACTTGGGATACTTTGGGAGCACGGGGCACAGTAGGTGCACTCCTAAAGCAGAGTGCATCACGCTCAGTTAGCAGTAAAATGAAAAAAAGGCTAAGATAAAACTGAAAAGCACTCCACAGGGTAAGCCGTGGATATCTGATCAAGGAGCCAAGGCGTGGGTTCGTAGCTTGAGAAGATTTCAATTGAATCGCCATTTTTATGCATTTTGACACTGGTAACAGTAATCTCAGGTGTCTTCGGTGGTGCATAAAGAATATCATCGTGGGAAGCATTCATTTTTGAATTAAAAAGATCGGGAGTCAAGTTTCCTCCAAGATGATCGCTTCGCCCTGTGGCCACATGGCATGTCCCGAAGATTTTTTCATCCTGAATATCTTTACCCGAAAAGGGTAATAGCTGAGTACCAAAGCCAAGCTCACCAATAATTCCAGTAGCAGGATCATCAGATAGTTGTTGATTGCGGGAGTTGACTTTCTCAATGTTTCCTCGCAAAAATTTTGCCTCAATAATTTTACCATTCACGACAACCATTTCAGCAAGAGTACCATCGGAATACCGAAAAGGAAAAGATCCGTCTGCCCCTTCGGGAACGAAATAAACCTCACCAGCTGGTAAGTTTGCCACATCAGGCTTTCCTTCAGGGCAAAGTCCATGACTTTTTTGGGCTTCTTGATTGTTGCAATGGATATCGAGGGCGTAGGAAGTTCCAAGTGTTTCAAAACTGATGCTAAAACTATCCGAATT
>NHCX01000045.1 GCA_002168015.1 Verrucomicrobia bacterium TMED44 | reverse complement strand
TATGAATGTGTAATTATTGTACCCCGTAGCCTAACATAGCGTTTAACCCAAATACCTCTAATATCATAAAGCTAAACAATAATAATAGAACGCTCCAAACTATAAGTTTGCCACTAAAATTTGTTGCAGATAATTTAATTGCAATTAATTCGTTACCAAGAAACCGCAAACCAAGTTCAAATTCATTTTGTTCTTTTTTAACCACAACCCCTGTTTTTTTCTCTAATTTATCCATACTTTTTGCAATCATTAATTTATTTAAATAAAGACCCTAAACCCTGATTTAAAAGGGAATTAGCAAAAGGAGAAGTGTTAATGGACCCTGATTGTTCTGCGGGGAGTGCAGTAGTTAAATCCTGAAATTGATTTTGACCTTCAGTAAGAGATCCTGAAGGCATACCACCGGGAGGAAATAATAAGCCTCCACCAAGCCTACGAACACCTATGTTAGAATTCATACTAAAATCTATGTTTGGAAAAGTTTGTTGTGTTAATTGTTCTACTTGTTGAACATATGGATCTATTTTTTCCCTAAATTCCATTTTACTTTGCCGTTCAATATTCTCTAAAATAGGAGATAATAATCTTTTAATGGAATTTAAAGAACCTATGCCTTGATTATATTGGGATCTTGCAAAAAGATCTTCAGACAAACCTTCAAAAGGTGAACTCTGAGTCGGAGATGTATTACCAAACATTTGATTTTCGATACTGTTTGGGTCTGCTAATGCAGCTTCATAATCCTGTCGTGACGCATAACGGGTCATTTTACTTCACCATTACCATTACCGTTCTTTCCTTTACTATAAGCGGTTGCTCCCATAAAAACAGATACAATACCTAAATTTGCTATAACATAAGTAGAAAGTAAAGCAGTAACCATTTCAATTCTTGAATCTGGTATAATTGGTAAAAGTGTAATTAAAATTAATCCGATTGAAGATATAGAGGAAACCCAACAAATCCAACGTTGTTGGTCCATCATTCGATCTAAGTTTTCGTGCATAGCTCTGGAATGTTCTAAAGATTCCATCTTTTGGGCCATCGCCAGTTCTCCATCACTTACGGTACCATCTTTATCCAGATCATATTGCTCCCAAGCAGAACCTTTTTGCAGTTTTTTTTGAGTCATATTATCTCCTATTTAACAAGTAACCACATGGGCGGTGTTCTATACAACGACGAAAAGTATGCATAAATAAAACATATTATAGTAAATAATACAAGAAATTTAGGATTATCTAGCATATCACCACGTTTTTGATAAAATGTAAAAAAGTAACATACCAAGTCCACAAACAGCAAGTATAACCAAAACTATACCAACAACTTCCATAATCTCCTCTTGTTTTTGTTTTGCTATTCTTGCTCGTTCTTTGGCTTGTTCTTTCGCCTCCTGAAGACGTCTTGCCCGTTCATCAACAATGGATTTCCATGTACCATTACCAAACCTCATGTCAACCGCAACACTTATTTCATACCTTTTTTCCGCAGCGATCTTGGCATCAATAATTTCTGAAGCTACCGTTTTTAAACCAAATTGATCAGCAATACCCATCTTGGCTTTTTTAGAACGACCTTTTTGTATTTGATCTTCAGCATCCAGAATATTGCCAATGGACTCCGCAAAAGCACTTATATCTCTTGCTGTGTTCAAATTTGTCTTTATGAAATCAACACTTTTGTTAAGTAAGGCAAGCCCCGTGAGGACTTCAGCGACAACCATTTTTTGCTCCGTAGATTATAATTTATTTCTTGGATGTTCTTGCTTTTCCCATACCCCGAAGCTGTTGCGTTTTTTCATCATTGCCTATTGGTGCAGGCGCTGTTTTACCGTAAGGTATGCGACCATGTCCCTGAATATCAGCGTACTCGTTAGCCTTTGGCGCGGGGCCGGGCGTGTTTGTTACGATCTTAACTTTTGACATTACTGTCTCCTTTGATTTTGAAGTTTCAACAATTCTCTTTCACGCCCTGCGTTTATTCGAGCCTGTGTTTGTTTTTCCTGAGACTCAAGCCGTTTATCAAACTGATCGTTTCTGATATCCTGACCACGTTGATCCAAGGCAACTTTCTGTTGATCAATCTGAGCATCCGACTGTTCGGACTGTGCCTTAATCTGAAGTTCCTGCTTCTTGAGCTCCACAAGCGGATCGGGTTTGCCTGCTCCTGAAAGCTGACCACTAAGCTCTTTTACTTTTTGCATACCCTGCGCAATCATTTGCGCCGTAAGCGCCTCCAACTGGACTGGATCGGCTTGAGCACCCTGTTGTTGAGCCATTTGCATAGCCTGCTCTCTCGACTGTATTTGAACGTGCTCCATGATATGCTTTTGAAGCGCAACCGCCATGGCAGGATTGCCAGAAACCATTGGACTCGAACCAAAAACCATGTGTGCCATAATGTGCGACTGATGGTCTTGACCTTCAAAAGCATTGAGCTTCGCCATATCCAAAACATTTATATTCTCCTGTGCAGGGTCAAGGGGCATAGGCTCATCCTGCGGAACATTCTTTAATATCCTGTCAATGTCCCTTACCCCAAGCGACTCATACATATCATAAAACACTTCATACATATTATGCATCTCTGGAGCCTGCGCTGCAAGTTGCATTTTGGTCTGAGCCAAAGTAATTCTCTGTGCCTGACTAAAAGCGTTAGGGTTTGAAACGGGAACAACGTCAACGCGCTCATCAAAGTCCTCTGCCTTGATCGACGCATCAACGCCCTCGACAGAATACGGGTAATCGGGCGGTAAACTCTCCGACATAACCTGTGCAAGAAGCTTAAACTCGACCCGCATAGCGTAATGTAGCCGTTTATGCACCGCTGACATGACCCGTGAGCCCTGTTCCAACATAGCTATGGTTGTGCCTACGGCAGCTTGCTGATTGCCGTCACCGACCTTCATATCCGTTATAGTAGCAAAGCGTCGTCCTGCGTCCTGAACAAAGCCCAAAAGCTGAAATAAGGTCTGATCGGGACCTTTAAACGGCAGGGGCATGAGGCTATCACGGATAGCCCCACCGGGGGCATCGACGTCTCGAAACTCGCCCGGCTGAAGCGGATCGTCATCGTCCCTGATCCGTAGACCGCGGGCCTTGAACCCTGCGGGGAGGTTCGACAAGGTTCCTGCGTCGATCAACTGCCTCAGTGCTGCCGTAGCAGTCCGTGAAAGACCGCCAATTGTGTGTATAAGACCTAATCCGTAAAAACCAAAGCCCGGAAGGAACTTATAATGGACAAAATACTGAATTTTTTGTTTTTCTTTGCTGTCTTCGCGGTAATTACGTCTAATAGAGAGTATTTGACCGTTGTCCTGTGATATAGTTACAACATATGGAATTTTTATTCCTGTCGGTTCACCGTCTTCGTCCGTATCTTCGTACCCTTCAAGGTCTAAATCGGCATGAACCTCTAAAACCGTACAATCGTAGTCGATTTGTGAGCTCTGTACCCCCTCTAAACGGTTCATTTCTGTCTCAACGTTGCTGTAATCGCCCTGTGCGGGTATAACAGGTATGTCCAGATAGAAGCCTGCAACCTGTTTCTTGCGTAAATCGTTCAAAGACATCCGAATCACTTGCGTAATGTTGGGACAAGTCTCCAAATCGGACGTTTCATAGGGTACAACAAGCTGTTCTGCGGGGACAAACTTGCTTACAGCGCGGTTCAGGGTCTCATCGAAGTACACCTTCTTAAAGGTACTCCCTGCAAGAGGCAGATAAAACAGCATTTGATCCAGTTCTGGGGTGTATTCCTCCATCACGGACGTAATGTAGTAGTTCATAAAGTGCTTTACGCGCTGTGCCTGCTGTGTTTTGTCCTGTGTTTCGGCGCCCATGACGGCTGTTCTAACAGGACCGCCCGCAGGAAGAAGCTCATTGAACGCCTGTGCCTGAAATTGTGTGGCAGCTTCCGCTAATAGAGGGTGCGTGACCCCCGAAGCACCCCGAAAGGGCTGTGTTCGCTCTTCGTAGTTGAAACCCAAAAGGTCCAAACCGTTAGAATAGGTGTCCTCCCACTCCTGTCGGCTTGCCTTATTCGCATCAAATTCACTCGTAAGCTCCCCTGCTATGCGACCTAACTCAGAATCACTCATATTCTCTGCTAAGTTCCCATAAAAGTCAGTATCATCCCCCATGTCAGCGTTTGGATCGAAGTCAATAACAACGCCTCCGTCCTCCTCTGCGGTAATTTCTATCTCTGGAGCCTCTCCACCTGCTATCGCAAGCACCTCCGTCTCCTGCGACATAGGCAATTCAAGCTCTATCTCCGCACGAAGGTCCTCTTCATCCAGTTGCGCAGGGACATTATTGTCCATAAGGCTCCCTACAGATTTTCTTTCTTCTGCCATAAAGCTCTCCTTTTGGCTAACTTACCATAGGTCGAAACATATTTCTAGCCGTATCGCTTAAACTGGCAACTCCGCCATTAGCTCGACCATATTTGATTTTTAAAAGAAGTTCTTCGGGTAATGTAAAATTAGAAAAATTACTGTGAGCCTCTAAAACAGCTTTTCTAGCAGCTTCATTGCCATCAAGAGCTCTTGGAATTAAAGAATTGTTATAATAATCAATCATAAAATCGGGAGTTATTCCCTCGCCTTTGGGAGTACCACCCCCTGCAAGACTAACAATCCCGCCTTGTGCCATCAAAGCCGTTTCCTCTACTGGAGGAGTTATCGGCAAACCCGCAAAAGAAGGCATAGCAGCTTGGCTTACTTTAAATGTTGGTGCGAGGTTCGCGAACCGTGGGTCGGTTCCGTAGTTCACGGTACTTGGAACCAATACGTCATCTAAGGTTAAACCAAAATTAGAAGAGGGTCTACTGTAAAGAGGGTCCGAAAACGTAACTCCAGATCCTCCACCGCCATCAATTACACCATCACCATCCCCAGTAACAATTGGATCCGTAACAATGGGATCCGTAACAATGGGATCCGTAATATCTCCGCCACCGCCATCGCCATCGCCAATGTTTGATCCTGCTCCCGGTCCACTTGGACCACCGGGTCCTAAATCAACCCCGCCGATTGAGTAAATGTCCTGTCCTGTGTCGCCAAATATTTCGTAGTCGCTCGTATCATTTGAAATATCTAAAGTATTTAGAGCTCCATTTAAATCATCATATCCAGAATAATATTTACCGCCCGTCTGATCAAAAGGTTCTACCGCCAATTCATCTGGAGTAATACTTGCAATGTAATTTTTTGCAGCAGTAGAGTATTCAGATAGATTTTCCGACCCAAGGACCCCTAAATTTCTTGGGTTGTTTGGATCTATATCATCTGGATTTTGAAAAAGTTCTCCTTGAGACGAGTCAAAAACTTCCCCAATATCGGAGAGACCCATACCTACTCGCATGGAAACAGGCAACTTGTAGTAATCTTCTACAGAGATATCAAGAGCTTTCGCTTCTTTCTCAACTTGATCCCTAAGATCCCCCACTCTACCGCCAGTTCGTTGTCCAAACGTTTCTGAAGTAACGTCCCTGTCAATTGTACCAAAAAAAGCATCATCTTTTTTATCGTCTCTTCTCTTTTGGTCTATTTTGGCAGCAGCCTCGTCCGCAAGGTACTCAGACACAAGAGCGCCTTCTTCACCGCCAAACTCACCGTACACTTTCTCGGTTAAATCCGACTTAATACCACCAACAACCTTACGCAAAGCTTCATTCTTACTATCTACAGACTGTTTTAAACCCGGCTGTATATCTAAATCAATGGGATTTCCGTCCGCATCCGCGTACTTAAAGCTATAACCTTTTTGCGTTAAAACAGACCCGTCATCAAAGGTAACCGTCTTGCCCGTTTTATCACCGCCAGAATACTTAAAAGTATCCGTATCTGTCTGCAAAGCTTCGTCGAGTGCGGACTCTAGCTCCTCCCGCGTTTGCGTTGGAGCAGGTGGAAGAGCCTGTGTCGGGGACCCTGAAGAAAAGGTGGGACCTCCTGTCTCTAATATCTCTTCCTGTAAATTTACAGGAGCATCGTTGTTCATTAAATTTTCAGCAGCCGTCGTTTCCATTGTATTTACAACAGCGGATGGATCAGGAGCATTTATTACGCGTTCCGCAGGAGCCTTAACCCCCGGTACAAGACCTGCGGAAACTATAGCAGGAATAACCTCCGCCCCCGTTGCCCCTACTTTCCCTGCATACGTTCCCGTCTCATCAACGTAAAATTCAAACCCATTATGTTCTTTTACAGTCAAGGCCATAGTATGTTCTCCTCTTTCCTTACGGAAAATATAATGCGTTTTTTCGCATCATAACCGAAAAACAAACTACTTGTCACCCATAATATGCAGGAACCCGATAACTCTCTTTCTCCTCACCCCAGTCGTCCGTCGGCAACTCAACAAAATTACCCTGACGATANCGCATTAACGCCTGTGTCATGCTATCCACCAAATCGTCATACTCGCCATTGGGAAAGGCTGCCACCTCCTCAATCAACTCGTCAGCAAACGTCTCGTCGGGGACCCAAACCATACCCGCCTCAAACAAAGGCGAAACCGAATGCACCCNCGTAACCTTNTCGTTNCCNTTGCTNGGCGTAAAGTTCACAACAGGTATGCCCATGTTCCGTAGTTCGTGGGTCAAGGGCAAACCACTCGCTTTGGCTTCCACAATAACCGTATCGGGGTCCCAGTACCGATACTGATCCAACGCAATCCCCTTCAACTCAGGAAAGTCCCACCGCCCCTTCTTGCTGTCCAAAAGAATTAAAGCAGGGGTCCCTCCCTCATCAGGATAAAAAACACCCCANGTTGTAATCGCACTGTAATCCGACGTCTCCCTCTTGCTAAACGCCGTATCGTAACTCTGTATCACAAACTGCAATTGCGGAACCTTCTCCCGATCCCAACGCATCCACCACTCCCGCTTAATAATCGCGTTCTCCTCACCCGTCGGGTTCTGCTGATACTGCGCGTTCCACTTACTGGGAGGTATCGACGCCTTCACCGCCGTTAAATCATCAAAACTCCAATATTCAGGCCAACACGGCTTGCCGTCCCCAAAAATAGCAGGCAACTCCACAATCTCCCACTGATCCGCCAAAGGATCCTTCGCCTGCGCACGAACCAACTGCCCCGTCAAATCCTTCTCCGACCACCGCGTCTGTACCAAAACTATCGAACCNCCCGGCTGTAAACGCTGACGAGGACCACCCGTATACCAATCCCACGCATCATCAAAACCACTCACAGACATAGCCGTCTGCTCCGAATGAGGATCATCAATAACAACCAAATCACCACCACGACCCGCTAAGTTCGATCCAACACCAACAGCATAATACATNCCACCCTTGTTCGTGTCCCACCGACCAGACGCCTTNCTGTCAGCTGCCAACTTCACATCAGGAAATACATCGTGAAAATCATCCTGCTCCAACAAATTCTTAACCTTACGACCAAAATTCACAGCCAACTCCGTCGTGTGCGTNGCCTGAATNATCTTCATGCGCGGATCACGGCCCATCATCCATGCAGGAAATAAAAACGANGCAAACTCACTNTTGGTNTGTCTCGGAGGCATATTGATNATCAGACGCTTCAACTCGCCCCGCGCTACACGCTCAAGCTTNTCTGCAATAATCTCATGGTGTCGCCCTGTAATGAAATCGGGCCACATAGCACGGACAAAGGATAAAAAACTATTTTGACACGTTTCCTTCTTCTCAAGTTGCGCTAACCGCAATTCAAGCTTCAATCTCTGCGCATCCATGTTCTCGTACGACGAAACATCCATCGGGGGACCCTANCAAATATATGCGAATATATACTAATATAATNNTGATATCAAATTTTATATGATTATTTGTNAAAAACATAGCCCATGCACCCGCTTGCACACACACGGCGCCAATGCGCGCGGATCGCGGTTCGGCGTTAAAAATAAGGCGTTTAACCTTAATTGTCTGGGGGACCCGAAAAACTCCAGCTGGAGTTTTTTATGTCATCTGGAAACATAAGGTAGCGGGGCGGGGTCTCGGCTCGGTGGTCCGCGGATCTCGGAACGTGGTTGATTCGCCCGCTGACTGGCGGTGTCATGGTCCGCGGTAGGTAGGGGGCGGGCA
This sequence comes from Verrucomicrobia bacterium TMED44, assembly GCA_002168015.1. GTDB lineage: Bacteria > Verrucomicrobiota > Verrucomicrobiia > Opitutales > Seribacteraceae > Seribacter. The sequence continues at coordinate 1,621 of NHCX01000045.1, read as the reverse complement.
ATAAAAAACCCGCCGTGGCGGGTTTAATTTTGGCGTATGATTCGCGGTCAAAACTTAGGGTCTTAGTGTAAAACTTGTACTCCCGCAGTCCCAACAACAATCTTCCTTCATAGTCATGGAATACCGTATATTTCTGGACCCGCATTTGTCGCAGTTCTCATATGACTCAAAAATCTTCAGCTGACGTTCTTCGTCGGCTTCGGCTTCGGCTTGGGATTCTTGCCAGTTGGAATAACAGTCACTGCATAAAGACCATCCCGCGTCAGGGCGGTAATGCCCTGACGTTGATTTATCGCATCCGACGCAATATGGAGTTCTCATTACGATACATCCACATTAAAGGTTACTTCGCCGTTATGAAAACAATCGCGGATCGCGTCGGCTAGGTCCTCAACCTTAACATATTCGCTTGCATCGACGGCGTCGTTCCGATCGGCGTCCCGTTCGTCTAGGCGTTCGTTAATAAGATCGTTAACGGTATCGGCGGAAACAAGATCCTCTTCTAACGTTTGGACCCGCGTTTTCTGGTCATCTAGTTCGCCTTCTAATTGATCGTTTACGAATACGACTGCTTCAAACTTTGCCTCGACGGCNTTNTNAACGTGATGTTCTACAAGTTTGCCAATGAAATAGGATAGCGTTGACTCAATGGTATCCAAGGAAAGCGGGTTTTTTGGCTCGTCGGTTTTCGCTTCGCCGTTTGTAATTAAATCGTTCATTTTAGTTCTCCGTATTTACCGCCCGCGGAATTGCGGGCGTGTCTTTATAATAAGAATATNCGNGGCTNTGTCAATAGCACCAGGATTCCCGTAGGTTTGAACGCGGACCGCGGGCAAGGACCTTGCAAGATTAACGGNAAATAAACGCGCATAAAAAAAGCGCCGTGAAAGCGCTTTTAATAAGGTATAAGGCGGGGCGGGTTTANTNTAGGTCCGTNCCATANTCTCCCGCTATTCGNTGCCTNACTAACGTTCCNCGCGGTANTTCTTTAATAAATTGTAAAAGTTTTTCGCCGTCGGTTTGCGGATCTTTAACGGCGTTTAAAGTTGCCCGCCAGTGAATGGCGCAATTACCATTGCCCGCATAACACCCGCCTTTTTTATCGGTGTTAGAGGCTAATTTTTTTTGAGGACCATGNGCGGTAAANCCNACAATAAAATTNCGNNTTAATCTNGCGCACCACGGNTTNCCGTTTCCGCAATTAATACAGTCAACNCCCGTCGTTTCATTTTCGCATCTAATAACGGGGGCGCCGTCAACGTATTTACTTTTTTTATTTGTATCGTTCCAAAACGACGGCGGGACGACGGTAACAACTGGGGCGTTCGTTTCTGTACAAATAGCCGTTTTAAAAACTTTTACGGCGTCGGTTAAACTATCAGCGCTGTAATTAATAACGGTCGTTTTGGGCGTCAATTTATCCTGCCATAATTCAGGCGGGTAATGAGTGTAAGTAAACGCCCGCCCGCCTTTTGGCACGGCGTATAGTTCGGCATCAAAATAATCTTGATCAAAACTTTTAGCGGTGCGGTCGGGTTGTTCTGGTGCAAGCGCACAAGAGGCGGGACAAGTCCCGTATATATCATTAGTCCCGCTTCGATAAGTAACGGCGCAACCGCGG
>NHCX01000044.1 GCA_002168015.1 Verrucomicrobia bacterium TMED44 | reverse complement strand
TTCATTGTGTTTATGGTCGGAACAGGATTAAGAGTTGATGAATGTTTAAGTTTACACTTTGAAGATATACAATTGGTAGATAGACAACAAAGTAAAAAGGTTATTCAATCTGAAATCAAGTTAGATGAACACTCTAGGTATTATTGTAAGATTTGGGTAAGACAAAGTAAGACAAAAGAACGAGAATGTTATTCTGTTTCATCATCATATTATGCGATTACTAGATTAATCAATTTATATAAAACAACAGGTCTAGGACAAATCAAAGGTAGGGTTTGGGGAGTTCAATCGTTTAGAGAAGGACTTAATTCATTACTTAATGAGGCAAAATTAAAAAACATCAAAAGAGGTGATGAGACTCTTACGGTAGATAGTAAATCATTTAGAAATACATTCATTCAGTTTATGTTGGACAAAGGTCTTAACTCAACATCAATAGCAAAGAATTGCGGAACATCTAGTACTATGATTGACAAACATTACACAGCAAATTCGGCACTAGATTCTATCATAGGTTCTTGGTTACAGACTGGACGAACTAAACTAAAAGAAGTATCTTAATTTTTTTTAAAATCTGTTATGCGAGTATGGCGGAATCGGCAGACGCGCCGGATTCAAAACCCGGTTCTTAACGGAGTGTGAGTTCGACTCTCACTACTCGCACCAGTACAAAATCACTTAATTGTCGAATCTATTGTGTAAGTCATAATCGTTGATTGGATTGTGTAAGAGTATCAACATAAGCAAACTCTTGTGGAAAGTATTGGATTTGTTAGCATTTGTTATCGTTCTTTAGTGCGATGACAAAAATAACAAAGGAGTAATATGATTTACGCATACTTAAGAAAATCAAACGAAGAAGGAAGTGGTTCTAGTTTTGATACTCAAAAACATAAGATTCAAGGTTATTGTCAGATACATAATCTTAAAGTTGACGAATACTTTGAAGACATTTGTTCAGGTGGTTTGTTGTTAGAACAAAGACAATCTGGAATGTTAATGTCTACTAAACTTAAGAAGGGAGATACTATCATATGTAGTGCGTTAGATAGATACTCTCGTTCACATTATGGACTAGTTAATGATGTTGAAAAATACAAAAGACAAAAGATTAAATTAATCTTTACTGATTTAGGAGATGTAATTTCAAGTGATAGTTTAGGAAGTGTCTTCTATCAAATACTTTCAATAATGAGTGAATGGTATCGGAAATCTTTAAGTGAGAAACAGAAAATCGCACAAGGAAAACTTAAAGAACAAGGTAAGTATCAAGGTGGTAAAGTCGAGTACGGTAAGGACTTGGGAACTAATGGTGTTCTTGTTGATTGTGAGAAACAGAAAAGAGAAATCAACTTAATAATGTCGTTAAGACACAAGGGAACAAAGTACAAAGACATTAAGTCTAAACTTGAAAGATACACTGGAAAAACTTGGCATCACTCTTTTTTAGTTAAACTTGTTAAGAGATATGAAGACAATTGGATTGTTAAAAAAGAAAACAATATAAGAAGAAGATTAGTCAACTCTTTCACAAATGAAAGGAACATTTGTGATGTTTAAACTAGTTAAAATTTTGTTAATTGGTTTCTGTATCTTAACAACTACGGTTGCGTTTGGTCGTTCTACTTCATATTTTGAAACAACTCTTTCACATATGTTGAGTGATGAGTGTAATAGGTCGTGTCGTACTAAAATCATTGAATCTGAAGTGGATATTGCGACTATACTGATACTTAAAATCGTAGGTAAGGAACTTCAACAAAAGTTAATTCAGTTAGAAAAGGAAGTTTATGATTAGGTTTCTTTTTATACTTCTCTTTTCAACTTCAGTACTCGCAAACGATAATTGTACATACAAAACTGAACAAGTTATTGAAAATGGAATTGTTGTTAAGGAAATAGTTCATAAAACTTGTACTGAAACTGAATATCTAAAAAAGGAAAACTTGTTTGTTACTTGGTTAACAGATGAGAAATATCAACAATCAGTAATCTTTGTGTTTATTGGAATACTGGAAAATCTATAAGGAGGAAAATGAGGATAATACTAGTCTTTTTATTCGGTCTTGTTTTAGTTGGTTGTTCATCAAACAATTTAGCAAAAAACAAAACTACAATATCAAGTAATATGGAGTTCTTAAAAATAAATGAACAAGTCTGTAAAAAATACAAAAGTACAGATGATAAGATTTATGGTTGTGGAACTTCTACTTCAAAATCGTTTGAATTAGCNAAATCAAAAGCATTACTAAACGCAAAGGTAATCGTTAGTGATAGTTTATCAAACTCGTTAATTAAAAATGAAAGTCAAACTATAAAGGAAGATACTAAAACAGGTATNACTAAAACNTACGACTCAAGTGAAGTCGCACAAATCTTTGAAACNAGTCTTAATCAATACAAAATTGTTTACGATAAAACTTTTGTACAAGGTGGAAAATATAGAAGTTATATTGTGATTGAATACAAACTAGACACTTAATAAAAGGAAGAGAACGACAAGAAAGAATGTGAATGAAGACTTGTCGTTCTCTATATTTAAAAACATCATAACGAAGAGTGTACTATTATTTATTCGTTAATAATTGATGTGGTTTCATATTAGAATTAGATGAATAAACAATTATCTTATTAATAAACGAACTCAATGGGGTATTCGTTTCTGATAATTTCTTTTTCAAAATTTCTAATGGTTTTCTATCTACTGAAGTAGTTAGTTTGTATTTGTGTTGGTCTTTAGGAAGTGTTCTCATATGTGTATCTATCTTTTGTTGTTTTCTTTTATATCTTTAGCGATGTTATATTCGTTTATAAAATCACTTAAAAATTCGGCAGTTGTTCTAACGGTAAATGCGTCTGGAACTCGTTGGGTTACTTTATTAATAAATTCATAAACTCTCTCTTTACTTCTAATCATAGAATAGTGAGTTAATGTCGACATCATTTCTTCATCAGCAACTTCTAAACTTAAATAGTTATTAATCTTTTTTTCAGCAACTGATTTTCTCATACTCGCAATGTCAATTTTCATTGTAGGTGACATATTAGTTAGGTCTCTAACTTGTGGTTTATTTTCTTCACTTCTTTTAGAATTTTGTAAAGCAATCTCTCTTAATTGTTGTGCGTTTCTTTGTATTAGTGTCATATCTTTTTCTCTTGTTTAATTTTTTGAAGAATTAGTTTTTCTTCTTTATCTTGTTCTACACGCAATTCTTCTAACAAAGATAAGGNCATCATTCTTTTTTTTTGACTTATTGCGTTGTCTATTTTTCTTTGTAGTTCTTTTATNTTTGGATTCATTTTTANTNTCTCNTTTTGTCATCTTGTTAANCNTNCNNANCNNNACTCTCGTTATCGTCNTTACTATTTATGTAGTATGTACTCATATGTAATTAATTGACGAAATATCGGTCGTTATTTTCACTAAACTTTTTGGTCATATATCTAGTAGCAATCTCTGGTCTGTGGTTAATTGTAATACTGAAATTGAACTTGTCTTTAACTACTGAAATTAAGAACTCAAAAAATACATTCAATTTAGATAGCAGGAATCTAGGTATTCTGAATATNGAATGCGTGTGAATTAGGTTACGATTTAGTGAGTTTTCAATAAAATTGTAAAACACTATTCGGTCATTTCTCTTATTATAATGTCGTTTCAGAAATCGTCTATTTACAATGGCATTCAATTTGGAGAATCTTCTCTTTAATATTGTTTCGTCATCAAACTTGGTTTCTGTAATTTGAGGACATATCGTAATNAGGTANTCTTTTAGGTGTACATTTNTCATATCNNTTCTGTCGTCTATTCTACTGAACACATCTCTTATTTTTCTTCTATCTTTATTCATACATTCTTCTTTCTCTATAATTCTGGCGTAAGTATTCTATGTGTCAAAGGACACTATTTCTTACTGCGATTTTAGGAGTGTGTTTATAAAATTGTCGTGGACTAAAATTAAACTAACGATAAATGTCTGTCTTTAATACACTCAACATACTATTAAAAAGACTATTTAATTAGCGACACTTANTTTGTAAGTATCATTCACACTTCTACTTAATATTTAGACATCTAATGCGTATGGTTTTAAAACTTTTTTNANTTTTTTTATAATTGTGGTTTTTNTACAACAGATATAGACTCGTTTACGAAAGGAACACTCTTACACAACTCTAACACTAGGTTTAAGTGTGTAATTAAGTAAGAGTTTATANGGTTAGTGAANGACTTATCGTACTCAAAATGTGTCGTTTGATTACTTTTCGTCATATAGGTCGTAGGTTTTAGAGATTTGCGTACTCTTACACTACTCTTACACAAACTAATACACTCGTCTATTCATTTGTGTTATAATTTTGATACAAATGAGCAAAATTCACTCAATCAAAAACGGTAAATTACACATCTATATTCGTACTGACAAATATAAGGGTAAACTGAAATCGGATAAATTCGTTGGTCGTACTTACATTCAAGGCAAACAAACAATCAAATCATCTGGTACTAACAATCTAAAACAAGCAAAAGTAATACTTGGTAATTGGTTTGATGAGTTAAATTTTAAAAAGAAACATAATATTCAAATACACACTAATTCGGTTAGTGATTTATGGCAAAAATTCTTAACTGATATTGGAAAATCTACTGATAGAGAAGCAAGAACTAAAACTTGGTACAAGGAACGATGGAATTACATTTCAAAATGTAAAGAATTTATGCGTCTTAAAGTTGAAACAATGACAGCAGATGATATTCAAAAAACTTATTTAATGTGGAGATTAGCAAGGGCAAAATCTCAATCTAAAGTATTAAGGTCGGCAACAATTACAGGAGATTTAATGGCAATTTCTGGTTTTACATCTTGGTGTTATAGAAATNAAATTAGAAAAGATAAGTTAGAGAACATTAAGAAAATCTTGTCTAAAAAAATGCGTAGACAAAGAACAAGTCGTGTTGGATTAACAAAAGAACAATACAATCATCTATTATCGGTCTCTCGTAAAAGGTTTAAATCTGGTCGTACATTAAGAATTAGGTTTGAACGAGAAAGACTACATCACTTCATTGTGTTTATGGTCGGAACAGGATTAAGAGTTGATGAATGTTTAAGTTTACACTTTGAAGANATACAATTGGTAGATAGACAACAAAGTAAAAAGAATATTCAAAATGAAATCAAAATAGATGAACACTCTAGGTATTATTGTAAGATTTGGGTAAGACAAAGTAAGACAAAAGAACGAGAATGTTATTCTGTTTCATCATCATATTATGCGATTACTAGATTAATTAATTTATATAAAACAACAGGTCTAGGACAAATCAAAGGTAGGGTTTGGGGAGTTCAATCGTTTAGAGAAGGACTTAATTCATTACTTAATGAGGCAAAATTAAAAAACATCAAAAGAGGTGATGAGACTCTTACGGTAGATAGTAAATCATTTAGAAATACATTCATTCAGTTTATGTTGGACAAAGGTCTTAACTCAACATCAATAGCAAAGAATTGCGGAACATCTAGTACTATGATTGACAAACATTACACAGCAAATTCGGCACTAGATTCTATCATAGGTTCTTGGTTACAGACTGGACGAACTAAACTAAAAGAAGTATCTTAATTTTTTTTAAAATCTGTTATGCGAGTATGGCGGAATCGGCAGACGCGCCGGATTCAAAACCCGGTTCTTAACGGAGTGTGAGTTCGACTCTCACTACTCGCACCAGTATAAAATCACTTAATTGTCGAATCTATTGTGTAAGTCATAATCGTTGATTGGATTGTGTAAGAGTATCAACATAAGCAAACTCTTGTGGAAAGTATTGGATTTGTTAGCATTTGTTATCGTTCTTTAGTGCGATGACAAAAATAACAAAGGAGTAATATGATTTACGCATACTTAAGAAAATCAAATGAAGAAGGTAGTAATAGTTCTTTTGATACTCAAAAACATAAGATTCAAGGTTATTGTCAGATACATAATCTTAAAGTTGACGAATACTTTGAAGACATTTGTTCAGGTGGTTTGTTGTTAGAACAAAGACAATCTGGAATGTTAATGTCTACTAAACTTAAGAAGGGAGATACTATCATATGTAGTGCGTTAGATAGATACTCTCGTTCACATTATGGACTAGTAAATGATGTTGAAAAATACAAAAGACAAAAGATTAAATTAATCTTTACTGATTTAGGAGATGTAATTTCAAGTGATAGTTTAGGAAGTGTCTTCTATCAAATACTTTCAATAATGAGTGAATGGTATCGAAAATCTTTAAGTGAGAAACAGAAAATCGCACAAGGAAAACTTAAAGAACAAGGTAAGTATCAAGGTGGTAAAGTCGAGTACGGTAAGGACTTGGGAACTAATGGTGTTCTTGTTGATTGTGAGAAACAGAAAAGAGAAATCAACTTAATAATGTCGTTAAGACACAAGGGAACAAAGTACAAAGACATTAAATCTAAACTTGAAAGATACACTGGAAAAACTTGGCATCACTCTTTTTTAGTCAAACTTGTTAAGAGATATGAAGACAATTGGATTGTTAAAAAAGAAAACAATATAAGAAGAAGATTAGTCAACTCTTTCACAAATGAAAGGAACATTTGTGATGTTTAAACTAGTTAAAATTTTGTTAATTGGTTTCTGTATCTTAACAACTACGGTTGCGTTTGGTCGTTCTACTTCATATTTTGAAACAACTCTTTCACATATGTTGAGTGATGAGTGTAATAGGTCGTGTCGTACTAAAATCATTGAATCTGAAGTGGATATTGCGACTATACTGATACTTAAAATCGTAGGTAAGGAACTTCAACAAAAGTTAATTCAGTTAGAAAAGGAAGTTTATGATTAGGTTTCTTTTTATACTTCTCTTTTCAACTTCAGTACTCGCAAACGATAATTGTACATACAAAACTGAACAAGTTATTGAAAATGGAATTGTTGTTAAGGAAATAGTTCATAAAACTTGTACTGAAACTGAATATCTAAAAAAGGAAAACTTGTTTGTTACTTGGTTAACAGATGAGAAATATCAACAATCAGTAATCTTTGTGTTTATTGGAATACTGGAAAATCTATAAGGAGGAAAATGAGGATAATACTAGTCTTTTTATTCGGTCTTGTTTTAGTTGGTTGTTCATCAAACAATTTAGCAAAAAACAAAACTACAATATCAAGTAATATGGAGTTCTTAAAAATAAATGAACAAGTCTGTAAAAAATACAAAAGTACAGATGATAAGATTTATGGTTGTGGAACTTCTACTTCAAAATCGTTTGAATTAGCAAAATCAAAAGCATTACTAAACGCAAAGGTAATAGTTAGTGATAGTTTATCAAACTCGTTAATTAAAAATGAAAGTCAAACTATAAAGGAAGATACTAAAACAGGTATTACTAAAACTTACGACTCAAGTGAAGTCGCACAAATCTTTGAAACTAGTCTTAATCAATACAAAATTGTTTACGATAAAACTTTTGTACAAGGTGGAAAATATAGAAGTTATATTGTGATTGAATACAAACTAGACACTTAATAAAAGGAAGAGAACGACAAGAAAGAATGTGAATGAAGACTTGTCGTTCTCTATATTTAAAAACATCATAACGAAGAGTGTACTATTATTTATTCGTTAATAATTGATGTGGTTTCATATTAGAATTAGATGAATAAACAATTATCTTATTAATAAACGAACTCAATGGGGTATTCGTTTCTGATAATTTCTTTTTCAAAATTTCTAATGGTTTTCTATCTACTGAAGTAGTTAGTTTGTATTTGTGTTGGTCTTTAGGAAGTGTTCTCATATGTGTATCTATCTTTTGTTGTTTTCTTTTATATCTTTAGCGATGTTATATTCGTTTATAAAATCACTTAAAAATTCGGCAGTTGTTCTAACGGTAAATGCGTCTGGAACTCGTTGGGTTACTTTATTAATAAATTCATAAACTCTCTCTTTACTTCTAATCATAGAATAGTGAGTTAATGTCGACATCATTTCTTCATCAGCAACTTCTAAACTTAAATAGTTATTAATCTTTTTTTCAGCAACTGATTTTCTCATACTCGCAATGTCAATTTTCATTGTAGGTGACATATTAGTTAGGTCTCTAACTTGTGGTTTATTTTCTTCACTTCTTTTAGAATTTTGTAAAGCAATCTCTCTTAATTGTTGTGCGTTTCTTTGTATTAGTGTCATATCTTTTTCTCTTGTTTAATTTTTTGAAGAATTAGTTTTTCTTCTTTATCTTGTTCTACACGCAATTCTTCTAACAAAGATAAGGACATCATTCTTTTTTTTTGACTTATTGCGTTGTCTATTTTTCTTTGTAGTTCTTTTATCTTTGGATTCATTTTTAATCTCTCTTTTTGTCATCTTGTTAAACTTACTCAGCACGACTCTCGTTATCGTCTTTACTATTTATGTAGTATGTACTCATATGTAATTAATTGACGAAATATCGGTCGTTATTTTCACTAAACTTTTTGGTCATATATCTAGTAGCAATCTCTGGTCTGTGGTTAATTGTAATACTGAAATTGAACTTGTCTTTAACTACTGAAATTAAGAACTCAAAAAATACATTCAATTTAGATAGCAGGAATCTAGGTATTCTGAATATGGAATGCGTGTGAATTAGGTTACGATTTAGTGAGTTTTCAATAAAATTGTAAAACACTATTCGGTCATTTCTCTTATTATAATGTCGTTTCAGAAATCGTCTATTTACAATGGCATTCAATTTGGAGAATCTTCTCTTTAATATTGTTTCGTCATCAAACTTGGTTTCTGTAATTTGAGGACATATCGTAATTAGGTAATCTTTTAGGTGTACATTTCTCATATCGTTTCTGTCGTCTATTCTACTGAACACATCTCTTATTTTTCTTCTATCTTTATTCATACATTCTTCTTTCTCTATAATTCTGGCGTAAGTATTCTATGTGTCAAAGGACACTATTTCTTACTGCGATTTTAGGAGTGTGTTTATAAAATTGTCGTGGACTAAAATTAAACTAACGATAAATGTCTGTCTTTAATACACTCAACATACTATTAAAAAGACTATTTAATTAGCGACACTTAATTTGTAAGTATCATTCACACTTCTACTTAATATTTAGACATCTAATGCGTATGGTTTTAAAACTTTTTTTATTTTTTTTATAATTGTGGTTTTTCTACAACAGATATAGACTCGTTTACGAAAGGAACACTCTTACACAACTCTAACACTAGGTTTAAGTGTGTAATTAAGTAAGAGTTTATAAGGTTAGTGAAGGACTTATCGTACTCAAAATGTGTCGTTTGATTACTTTTCGTCATATAGGTCGTAGGTTTTAGAGATTTGCGTACTCTTACACTACTCTTACACAAACTAATACACTCGTCTATTCATTTGTGTTATAATTTTCATACAAATGAGCAAAATTCACTCAATCAAAAACGGTAAATTACACATCTATNTTCGTACTGACAAATATAAGGGTAAACTNAAATCNNANAAATNNGTNGGTNGNACTTACATATCNAGGNAAACANANAATCNNATCNTCNGGNACTANNAATCTAAAACAAGCAAAAGTAATACTTGGTAANTGGTTTGATGAGTTAAATTTTAAAAAGAAACATAATATTCAAATACACACTAATTCGGTTAGTGATTTNTGGCAAAAATTCTTAACTGANATTGGAAAATCTACTGATAGAGAAGCAAGAACTAAAACTTGGTACAAGGAACGATGGAATTACATTTCAAAATGTAAAGAATTTATGNGTCTTAAAGTTGAAACAATGACAGCAGATGATATTCAAAAAACTTATTTAATGTGGAGATTAGCAAGGGCAAAATCTCAATCTAAAGTATTAAGGTCGGCAACAATTACNGGAGATTTAATGGCAATTTCTGGTTTTACATCTTGGTGTTATAGAAATAAAATTAGAAAAGATAAGTTAGAAAANATTAAGAAAATCTTGTCTAAAAAAATGCGTAGACAAAGAACAAGTCGTGTTGGATTAACAAAAGAACAATACAATCATCTATTATCGGTCTCTCGTAAAAGGTTTAAATCTGGTCGTACATTAAGAATTAGGTTTGAACGAGAAAGACTACATCACTTCATTGTGTTTATGGTCGGAACAGGATTAAGAGTTGATGAATGTTTAAGTTTACACTTTGAAGACATACAATTGGTAGATAGACAACAAAGTAAAAAGAATATTCAAAATGAAATCAAAATAGATGAACACTCTAGGTATTATTGTAAGATTTGGGTAAGACAAAGTAAGACAAAAGAACGAGAATGTTATTCTGTTTCATCATCATATTATGCGATTACTAGATTAATCAATTTATATAAAACAACAGGTCTAGGACAAATCAAAGGTAGGGTTTGGGGAGTTCAATCGTTTAGAGAAGGACTTAATTCATTACTTAATGAGGCAAAATTAAAAAACATCAAAAGAGGTGATGAGACTCTTACGGTAGATAGTAAATCATTTAGAAATACATTCATTCAGTTTATGTTGGACAAAGGTCTTAACTCAACATCAATAGCAAAGAATTGCGGAACATCTAGTACTATGATTGACAAACATTACACAGCAAATTCNGCACTAGATTCTATCATAGGTTCTTGGTTACAGACTGGACGAACTAAACTAAAAGAAGTATCTTAATTTTTTTTAAAATCTGTTATGCGAGTATGGCGGAATCGGCAGACGCGCCGGATTCAAAACCCGGTTCTTAACGGAGTGTGAGTTCGACTCTCACTACTCGCACCAGTACAAAATCACTTAATTGTCGAATCTATTGTGTAAGTCATAATCGTTGATTGGATTGTGTAAGAGTATCAACATAAGCAAACTCTTGTGGAAAGTATTGGATTTGTTAGCATTTGTTATCGTTCTTTAGTGCGATGACAAAAATAACAAAGGAGTAATATGATTTACGCATACTTAAGAAAATCAAATGAAGAAGGTAGTAATAGTTCTTTTGATACTCAAAAACATAAGATTCAAGGTTATTGTCAGATACATAATCTTAAAGTTGACGAATACTTTGAAGACATTTGTTCAGGTGGTTTGTTGTTAGAACAAAGACAATCTGGAATGTTAATGTCTACTAAACTTAAGAAGGGAGATACTATCATATGTAGTGCGTTAGATAGATACTCTCGTTCACATTATGGACTAGTTAATGATGTTGAAAAATACAAAAGACAAAAGATTAAATTAATCTTTACTGATTTAGGAGATGTAATTTCAAGTGATAGTTTAGGAAGTGTCTTCTATCAAATACTTTCAATAATGAGTGAATGGTATCGAAAATCTTTAAGTGAGAAACAGAAAATCGCACAAGGAAAACTTAAAGAACAAGGTAAGTATCAAGGTGGTAAAGTCGAGTACGGTAAGGACTTGGGAACTAATGGTGTTCTTGTTGATTGTGAGAAACAGAAAAGAGAAATCAACTTAATAATGTCGTTAAGACACAAGGGAACAAAGTACAAAGACATTAAATCTAAACTTGAAAGATACACTGGAAAAACTTGGCATCACTCTTTTTTAGTCAAACTTGTTAAGAGATATGAAGACAATTGGATTGTTAAAAAAGAAAACAATATAAGAAGAAGATTAGTCAACTCTTTCACAAATGAAAGGAACATTTGTGATGTTTAAACTAGTTAAAATTTTGTTAATTGGTTTCTGTATCTTAACAACTACGGTTGCGTTTGGTCGTTCTACTTCATATTTTGAAACAACTCTTTCACATATGTTGAGTGATGAGTGTAATAGGTCGTGTCGTACTAAAATCATTGAATCTGAAGTGGATATTGCGACTATACTGATACTTAAAATCGTAGGTAAGGAACTTCAACAAAAGTTAATTCAGTTAGAAAAGGAAGTTTATGATTAGGTTTCTTTTTATACTTCTCTTTTCAACTTCAGTACTCGCAAACGATAATTGTACATACAAAACTGAACAAGTTATTGAAAATGGAATTGTTGTTAAGGAAATAGTTCATAAAACTTGTACTGAAACTGAATATCTAAAAAAGGAAAACTTGTTTGTTACTTGGTTAACAGATGAGAAATATCAACAATCAGTAATCTTTGTGTTTATTGGAATACTGGAAAATCTATAAGGAGGAAAATGAGGATAATACTAGTCTTTTTATTCGGTCTTGTTTTAGTTGGTTGTTCATCAAACAATTTAGCAAAAAACAAAACTACAATATCAAGTAATATGGAGTTCTTAAAAATAAATGAACAAGTCTGTAAAAAATACAAAAGTACAGATGATAAGATTTATGGTTGTGGAACTTCTACTTCAAAATCGTTTGAATTAGCNAAATCAAAAGCATTACTAAACGCAAAGGTAATNGTTAGTGATAGTTTATCAAACTCGTTAATTAAAAATGAAAGTCAAACTATAAAGGAAGATACTAAAACAGGTATTACTAAAACTTACGACTCAAGTGAAGTCGCACAAATCTTTGAAACTAGTCTTAATCAATACAAAATTGTTTACGATAAAACTTTTGTACAAGGTGGAAAATATAGAAGTTATATTGTGATTGAATACAAACTAGACACTTAATAAAAGGAAGAGAACGACAAGAAAGAATGTGAATGAAGACTTGTCGTTCTCTATATTTAAAAACATCATAACGAAGAGTGTACTATTATTTATTCGTTAATAATTGATGTGGTTTCATATTAGAATTAGATGAATAAACAATTATCTTATTAATAAACGAACTCAATGGGGTATTCGTTTCTGATAATTTCTTTTTCAAAATTTCTAATGGTTTTCTATCTACTGAAGTAGTTAGTTTGTATTTGTGTTGGTCTTTAGGAAGTGTTCTCATATGTGTATCTATCTTTTGTTGTTTTCTTTTATATCTTTAGCGATGTTATATTCGTTTATAAAATCACTTAAAAATTCGGCAGTTGTTCTAACGGTAAATGCGTCTGGAACTCGTTGGGTTACTTTATTAATAAATTCATAAACTCTCTCTTTACTTCTAATCATAGAATAGTGAGTTAATGTCGACATCATTTCTTCATCAGCAACTTCTAAACTTAAATAGTTATTAATCTTTTTTTCAGCAACTGATTTTCTCATACTCGCAATGTCAATTTTCATTGTAGGTGACATATTAGTTAGGTCTCTAACTTGTGGTTTATTTTCTTCACTTCTTTTNGAATTTTGTAAAGCAATCTCTCTTAATTGTTGTGCGTTTCTTTGTATTAGTGTCATATCTTTTTCTCTTGTTTAATTTTTTGAAGAATTAGTTTTTCTTCTTTATCTTGTTCTACACGCAATTCTTCTAACAAAGATAAGGACATCATTCTTTTTTTTTGACTTATTGCGTTGTCTATTTTTCTTTGTAGTTCTTTTATCTTTGGATTCATTTTTAATCTCTCTTTTTGTCATCTTGTTAAACTTACTCAGCACGACTCTCGTTATCGTCTTTACTATTTATGTAGTATGTACTCATATGTAATTAATTGACGAAATATCGGTCGTTATTNTCACTAAACTTTTTNGTCATATATCTNGTNGCAATCTCTGGTCTGTGGTTAATTGTAATACTGAAATTGAACTTNTCTTTAACTACTGAAATTAAGAACTCAAAAAATACATTCAATTTAGATAGCAGGAATCTAGGTATTCTGAATATNGAATGCGTGTGAATTAGGTTACGATTTAGTGAGTTTTCAATAAAATTGTAAAACACTATTCGGTCATTTCTCTTATTATAATGTCGTTTCAGAAATCGTCTATTTACAATGGCATTCAATTTGGAGAATCTTCTCTTTAATATTGTTTCGTCATCAAACTTGGTTTCTGTAATTTGAGGACATATCGTAATTAGGTAATCTTTTAGGTGTACATTTCTCATATCGTTTCTGTCGTCTATTCTACTGAACACATCTCTTATTTTTCTTCTATCTTTATTCATACATTCTTCTTTCTCTATAATTCTGGCGTAAGTATTCTATGTGTCAAAGGACACTATTTCTTACTGCGATTTTAGGAGTGTGTTTATAAAATTGTCGTGGACTAAAATTAAACTAACGATAAATGTCTGTCTTTAATACACTCAACATACTATTAAAAAGACTATTTAATTAGCGACACTTAATTTGTAAGTATCATTCACACTTCTACTTAATATTTAGACATCTAATGCGTATGGTTTTAAAACTTTTTTTATTTTTTTTATAATTGTGGTTTTTCTACAACAGATATAGACTCGTTTACGAAAGGAACACTCTTACACAACTCTAACACTAGGTTTAAGTGTGTAATTAAGTAAGAGTTTATAAGGTTAGTGAAGGACTTATCGTACTCAAAATGTGTCGTTTGATTACTTTTCGTCATATAGGTCGTAGGTTTTAGAGATTTGCGTACTCTTACACTACTCTTACACAAACTAATACACTCGTCTATTCATTTGTGTTATAATTTTGATACAAATGAGCAAAATTCACTCAATCAAAAACGGTAAATTACACATCTATATTCGTACTGACAAATATAAGGGTAAACTGAAATCGGATAAATTCGTTGGTCGTACTTACATTCAAGGCAAACAAACAATCAAATCATCTGGTACTAACAATCTAAAACAAGCAAAAGTAATACTTGGTAATTGGTTTGATGAGTTAAATTTTAAAAAGAAACATAATATTCAAATACACACTAATTCGGTTAGTGATTTATGGCAAAAATTCTTAACTGATATTGGAAAATCTACTGATAGAGAAGCAAGAACTAAAACTTGGTACAAGGAACGATGGAATTACATTTCAAAATGTAAAGAATTTATGCGTCTTAAAGTTGAAACAATGACAGCAGATGATATTCAAAAAACTTATTTAATGTGGAGATTAGCAAGGGCAAAATCTCAATCTAAAGTATTAAGGTCGGCAACAATTACAGGAGATTTAATGGCAATTTCTGGTTTTACATCTTGGTGTTACAGAAATAAAATAAGAAAGGATAAGTTAGAAAATATTAAGAAAATCTTGTCTAAAAAAATGCGTAGACAAAGAACAAGTCGTGTTGGTTTAACAAAAGAACAATACAATCATCTATTATCGGTCTCTCGTAAAAGGTTTAAATCTGGTCGTACATTAAGAATTAGGTTTGAACGAGAAAGACTACATCACTTCATTGTGTTTATGGTCGGAACAGGATTAAGAGTTGATGAATGTTTAAGTTTACACTTTGAAGACATACAATTGGTAGATAGACAACAAAGTAAAAAGAATATTCAAAATGAAATCAAAATAGATGAACACTCTAGGTATTATTGTAAGATTTGGGTAAGACAAAGTAAGACAAAAGAACGAGAATGTTATTCTGTATCGTCATCATATTATGCGATTACTAGATTAATCAATTTGTATAAAACAACAGGTCTAGGACAAATCAAAGGTAGGGTTTGGGGAGTTCAATCGTTTAGAGAAGGACTTAATTCATTACTTAATGAGGCAAA
>NHCX01000043.1 GCA_002168015.1 Verrucomicrobia bacterium TMED44 | reverse complement strand
CAAAAAAGTCACACCTAGGACTAGTCAAAGCGGAACAGAATTTCATTCAAAATAGTCAGTCTTTTGCAAATTTCACTTCCTCGGAAATTCCAAAAGGCTGGAAAATCACAGGTGAAGCGTTTAAACCACGAGGGCATCAAGTAATTTCGTTTGATGGATCTAACCTTTTTCCTAATCGGAGTGTACTTTCCTCAAATACTTTAGGAAATAGGCGGGTAGGCAACCTGCGGTCCCCCCATTTCAAAATTGAGCACGATCAAATTTTAGTTAGGGCCAAAGCAAAGAAGGTTTTTATGCGGGTAGTGATCGATAATTACCATATGGGCAAACACTCCGGTTTACTTTTTGGCGGCACGGTTATTAAAGAGGCAAATTCCGAGGGAGAATTCAAATGGTTTAGTTTATCGTCCAAAAAATACAAAGGCCATTGGGCCTACCTAGAATTTGTGGATCGCGGTACAGACGCATTTTTTGAAATTGATCAAGTTAGGTTTTCCAATTCCGGAATGGGAAGAAGTCCCGACTCCAAATTTTCTCTGTTACTGAGTGATAACAAAATTGAGGCAAGTAATTTCCCCAAATTCCTAGACNATTTCCTCGGAAAATCATTTGATAAAATTAATACGGGCAAATTTTCCGGAGAGGAATATGCATTTCTCAATTATCTGTACAGNGAAGGNCTTATTCCATTNGAAAATCANCAAACNATNNCTGAANTATNGAGACAAGCTGAAGTNATTGATTCNANAACNCCCCNNGANNGATANACATTGNCNATGGGGNNGGGGAGNCCTTTNCAAGGGAATGTTTATGTTCGCGGAAGTCCTCANAATCTTGGAGAACCTGTCCATGGGAGAAACCTTACTGNACTAGGTGGGCAGGCAGGNTCACGTTTAGATTTGGCNGATCAATTAATCTCAGAAAATAATCCGCTCGTGTCNCGNGTNATGGCNAANCGTATTTGGTTGCAGTTCTTTGGACGGGGTATCGTTCCGACTCCGGATGATTTTGGTCCGATGGGACAGGAACCCAGTCACCCTGAACTGCTTGACTGGTTGGCCAATGATTTTAGGGAAAATAATTGGTCTATAAAAAGTCTGGTTCGAAAAATAGTGCTTTCTAAAACCTATCGTCAATCCAGTACTTTGCATCCATCCTGCGATAAGGAAAAAGTCAGTTTATCCGATCCCCAAAATATTTTACTTCATAAGATGCCGGTTAGGAGATTGCAGGCAGAAGCCATTAGAGATTCAATTCTTTCATTCTCTGGTCGTATCGATAAAAAGCTTTTTGGCCCTTCGGTTCCAATTTATAAAACTGCTTTCATGACGGGTAGAGGAGGAAAGAAAAATGGACCTCTTGACGGAGCGGGTAGAAGAAGTATTTACGGTTCAGTTTACCGAAACTTTCTTTCGCCCTTTATGTTGGCCTTTGATCAGCCCGCGCCCTTCGGGACGAAGGGGAAAAGGTCCGTTTCCAATGTTCCTGCCCAATCTTTGGCTCTGATGAATGATCCGTTCGTGATCGGTCAATGCAAGATGATGGGCAAAAATATTTTCCAAGCTAAGAAACCAAAGACAGAGTCTGTTGGTAATCTTTTTGAAATGATTACCGGAAAACCTCCAAGCCAGAAAGCACAAGAAAAACTTCTCGCATTTTTAGAAATTCAATCAAAAGCACATGGGAATCTTACCGAACAAGTATGGGCTGATTTAGCTCATGTCTTGATTAATTCAAAAGGATTCCTTTTTCTCAAGTAATCTCCGAAGCTATGCATTGTAATAAATTTAATACTCCACTTTCCCGTAGGTCGATGCTCCAATCCTGTGCCATGGGATTTGGGGGACTCGCTTTTTCCGCTCTGTCCAATGATTCGCTTGCTTCCCCAATGGCTGCCAGGAAACCACATTTTACACCACGGGCTAAAAATGTGATTTTTCTCTACATGGACGGTGGACCATCTCATGTTGATATCTTTGATTACAAGCCAGCCTTGGAAAAATATAATGGGAAAGACCCGAGAGAGGTGATTGGAAAATTAGCACCCACTCAATTTGATAACATTGGTAAAATTTTAAAGAGCCCGTGGGAATTTAAGCAAAGAGGGCAGAGTGGACACTGGGTTTCAGATCTTTTTCCTCATATCGCACAGGACGATGTGATTGATGAGATCTCAATGGTTAAATCCATGACATCCAATTTTTCGGAACATACTTCGGCTAATTATTTTCTACATACGGGTAGTGGTTTTCAGGGGCGGCCCAGTATGGGAGCGTGGTTTGGGTATGGATTAGGAACGGAGAATCAGAACTTACCAGGGTTTGTGGTATTGAATGGAGGACTGATTCCACCGGGTGGATTGGATTGCTTTGGTTCAGGTTTTTTACCTGCCAGTTACCAAGGCTCAGTTTTTCTTCCTCAGAATGAACCCGTCGCTAATATTAAACCGAAGGAGAAAACCACCGAATTACAGAAGAATAAACTATCTCTGCTTTCAGATTTGGATAGCTCATCTTTAGAGGAAATGGACTTTGACCCTCAAGTCGAAGCGGCGATCCAAAATTATGAAACTGCCTATCAGATGCAAACCTCTGTACCTGAGTTGATGGATCTTACAGGTGAATCTGAAGCTGTTAAAAAATCCTACGGAATGGATTCCAGTTTTAAAAATACTCGAACCTTTGGTATGCAGTGTTTACTTGCACGCAGGTTGGTGGAGAGAGGGGTTCGATTTATCGAATTAACTTGTCCGGGAGGAAATGGAGATCGTTGGGATCAACACGGTGGACTGGTGGATGGACACGGGAAAAACTGTAAATCCGTGGATCAACCAATTGCAGCGCTCATTCGTGACCTTAGGATGTTAGGCATGTTGGATGACACCCTGGTTGTATGGACGGGAGAGTTTGGCCGTACCCCGTTTGCTCAAGGATCAAATGGACGTGATCATAATCCCTTTGGATTCACCACTTGGTTTGCCGGCGGGGGTATCAAGCCAGGTGTAACTGTCGGAGCGACTGATGATTTTGGATACAAAGCAGTCGAGAACCGTTATGAAATTCACGATCTGCATGCGACGATGCTCCATTTACTTGGGATTGAGCACACGGAAAGTACCTTCCGTTTCGGTGGAAGAGATATGAGGCTTACTGAAGTTTTTGGTCATCTGATCAAGGAAATCCTTTAAGTCTAATNTCATGTCATCAGATTCNCTTAATTTATAATAATAGACTTGCCTGAATCTTNAGATTGGCATCTCATTAGCATTGTTAAGTCCTATTAGTAGTAAATTTCTCCTCTCATCCCTTTATGTCTGTAAGTTTAGACCAAGAAGCTAAAGCCTCGNNTTCACCTCCTTTGGAGAGTTCATTTTCAAGATACTTGAGGAAGTATCGTTTGCTTAANAGCCTTTTATTTTCTTTATTCATTGTAGTCTTCCTATTTGGAATTCTGTGGAATATTGTAGTATGGGTTGCACCGGGGGATGATCAAGGAGCAGATTTTTCAGATGCGGGAAAATCGAGTGCCGCACCCCAGAAGCAGGAACAAAAGGTGCGGCTCATGCAAAGACAGAAAAAAGCCAAGCCTGCGAAGACTCACACTTTTAGAGCAATTGCTGTCTCAGATATTTCAATACCTATGGTTGATATTGAAACGAAGGATCTAAATCCAGCCATGTCCCTAAATACCATGGGGGATGTCGGGGATGTTCGGGTGGACGTCGATATGTCTGTTTTAAGCAAGGCTTTTGCATCAAATTTCATGGGAGTTAAATCTCAGGCCAATAAGATTCTATTCATTATTGATTACTCGGCTTCAATGAAAGGCCGGGATAAAGTTATGCGATATGAATTATGCAAGGCAATTGATAAGCTTCCAGCAGTGGGTTCAGTTGCAGTGCTTTTCTTTTCAGGGCCAACTTGGATTGCCGGACAGGATGCAAATGCTTTACACAAAAATTGGGCAGGAACAAATGGTGGAGGATGGAAACCCAAGGATGGACACATCCCCGAGAAACCAAAGTGGCTTCCTGTTACTCCTTCTACTAAGAAAAAGCTAAAAGAAGCTGTGATATCTACTCCATTAACTTTCGGCACGGTCTGGGATAATTCATTCGAATGGGCATTTTACATGAACCCTAAACCCGATGTTATTTATTTTATGACGGATGGAAACGCCAACAAGAATTTTCAGGGTATGGAAACCATCAAGAGTAAAAAAGGGAAAACCAAAATTTATACAATTGGATATGGGGCACCTGCTGGAGCTAAGCAACCGCTGGAGGAGATTGCAGCGATAAGCGGAGGGAAAAGTAAATTTGTTGAAATGGAAGAAATAAGATTGATGGAAGCAGGAATTGACGAAAAAAAGAAAGATGCAATGAATTGAATAGCTTGGTTTTCAACTTGGTTAAATGTCTGAAATTCAGGTTCTTGAAGTCAAAAAAGTATTTTTAATCATAATTAATTTTGTTTAGAGAAACAAGGGCCTGTGATTAGGACAAGGGTAGGGCATTCCTACTCCAATGGGTCGTGATGAATATTCGATGAAATGTATCGGATTCCGGGATGCATTGCGTTCATGAACACAATGGCTGCTGCTTGGAGGTGTAGAACTTTGGTTGACAGACGACTTTTCTCGACTTGTAAAAACCTCTTCATTTCCTCAAGTGAACCAAGAAATCGCTGGTGAACAGCTTTCTAAAATATTCTGTGATCAATAAGTAAATTGGAATATAAAAGTCTAAGGTATTCCTATTGCCAAAAAAGGGATTACATACATAGCTGATCTTATGAATACAATTGGTTTAGATATAGGGACATCCTCAGTAAAAGCTTTGCTAGTTTCCCCAACAGGCGAGGTTGTAAAGGTTAGTTCCCCAGAATATCCATTTCAAACCCCCAAACCACTTTGGGCTGAAACAAACCCGGATGTTTGGTGGGAGGCCACGCAACAAGCCATTCGTTCGTTACTGGAAAATACAGATCCCGAAAGTGTTGGAGGCATTGGCTTAACCGGGCAAATGCATGGCCTGGTTGCACTGGATGTAAAAGGTGATGTCCTTCGTCCCTGCATTATGTGGAATGACCAACGATCCTTTGCCGAGTGTGAAGAAATGACATCTATTATCGGGAAAGATGAAATTTTAAGAATTACAGGTAATCCGGTACTGGCTGGGTTTACTGCACCTAAAATACTTTGGGTGCAAAAGAATGAACCTGAAATATTTTCCAGGATAGATAAAATTCTACTCCCTAAGGATTATATTCGTTATAAATTGACCGGAGAATTTTTCACAGATGTTTCGGATGCATCAGGTATGTCTCTTCTTAATGTAGGTGAGAGAATGTGGTCGCAAGATATTATCGATTCCTTGGGTTGGAAAAGGCAATGGTTGCCTGAGGTTTCAGAATCAACAGAAGCAACTTCCCTGGTGTCGAGCTCGGCAGCTGAATTAACTGGTCTTGCCCAGGGAACTCCCGTGATCGCAGGAGGAGGAGATTGTGCTGCNCAGGCAGTCGGAAGCTCTATTGTTGAAGAAGGTAAGGTTTCTGTAACATTAGGAACTAGTGGGGTGGTCTTTGCTCAGAGTGATGAGTACAGGGTGGAGCCAGAGGGTAAATTGCATTCTTTTTGCCATGCAGTCCCTGGGAAATGGCACATGATGGGGGTTATGCTGTCGGCTGCTGGATCTTTTCAATGGTTCAAGAATCAACTTGCAGTTGAAGAAAGCAGGATCGAGGAGGCAGGGGGGCTAAATGCTTATGATAATCTTACGAGTCAGGCTACTAAGATTAAGCCGGGTAGTGAAGGCTGTATCTTTTTACCTTATTTATCTGGTGAGCGAACTCCATATCCTGACCCTCATGCAAGAGGAGCCTTTATCGGATTAAGCTTGAGGCATGGTCTTGGGCATATGGCCCGCTCTGTTTTGGAAGGGGTAAGTTTCGGATTGAATGATTCTTTGACGCTAATGAGAAACTTAGGCATTAATCCTTCAAATATTATTTTGTCCGGAGGTGGTACGCATTCCACGCTTTGGAAGCAAATGCTTGCGGATATTTTTCAATCCAACTGTGCTCTCGTAAATGCCAAAGAAGGAGCCGCATATGGTGCTGCACTTTTAGCTTCTGTTGGAATCGGAGTTCAGGAATCAGTTGAAAATGCCAGTAAAGAATGGATATGTGAGACTGAAAAAATTCAACCGGGAGAGAATCTATCCTCCTACAGTAAAATTTACTCTCATTATCGTAAATTGTATCCCTCCCTGAAAGATCATTTCCATTCAATGGCTCAGGTTATGGAAGAGGCAGAAGGGTGATATATGTTAGTTAACCCGTATGAATCTTCCAAGCTTCTTGGAGAATATCTTTTGTTTCATTACGGCAAAGATGAGGAAGTTCTTCCCTGGCCGAATGGACCGACTGATGCGTTAGGCTTTACTCATCGCACGGTGGAATCTTTGATGGACTCGCTTCCATTTGATAAAGACTCCAAGGCGTTGGATGTGGGATGTGCAGTGGGTTCCTCAAGTTTCGTTCTGGGAAAATATTTTGGGAAGGTCTTAGGTATAGATTATTCGAAAAGTTTTATAGATGCAGCTATTCAGTTAGCGACTGGAAATTCATTAGATTATTCTTACCTTATTGAAGGAGATCGCTATGCAAATACGACTGCAGAAACGACTTCCCCTATCGGTGAGATTTCTTTTCAGGTAGGAGATGCTACTGATTTACCCAAAGAACTTTCCGGTTTTGACTTAGTTCATGCCGCAAACCTAATTTGCCGGTTACCTAGGCCTCAGTCATTTATAGATAGATTACCAAGTCTGGTCAGGGAAGGCGGGCAATTGATCTTGGCAACTCCTTTTACTTGGTTAGAGGAATTTACCCCCAAAGTGAATTGGATTGGAGGAACTGAAGATTCAAAGAAAAAACTGGAGGATGTTCTTAGTCCATGGTTTACCCTGGAATATCAGGAGGATTTACCTTTTTTAATTCGAGAACACCAAAGAAAGTTTCAATATTCAGTTTCGTGGGGAACTCGATGGAGAAGAAAGTAAGATCATTTTGTAAAGGACATACTATGATAAAGATAGAGGATTTTATTTCACATATTGAAAAGAATGAAACTCCCTTAGCTCCGTGGCCGGATCTCATACAATCCTTGTGGTGGGTTAAGAAAGGGAGTTGGGAAAAAGCTCATAACCTGGCTCAGGAAATAGAGAGTTCGGATGGTTCTTGGGTGCATGCATACCTGCATAGGATCGAAGGAGACCTAGGAAATGCAGGGTATTGGTATCGTCGGGCGGGAAAAAAACCATTGACCAATCAAAGTCTTGCGGCCGAGTGGACAGAAATTACAGAATCCCTTCTCTTGCATCTTTGATCAATTTTTGGCGATAGAATAAAAATGACTAGCCAAGAGCGTGAAATCTAATATTCAACAGGGGGTTGAAACGAAACTCCCCGAGGAGGATAGATGGGATTGGTTGACGCCTATTTTTCTGGGTGGACTTTGCATTATGAGTGTCATGTTTATTCAGTCTGCCCAAGCTTACGATGGGGGGAACGAATGGCAAAAACAGATCATTTGGTGCCTTGCGGGGTTTATCCTTTATTTTGGCGTTTCCATTTTAGACTACAGGATATTTTTGAAATATGCCCATGTAGTGTATGGACTATCAATCCTTTCTTTGCTTCTAGTCTTTGGAGGTCCTAAAATTTATGGAGCCAGTCGATGGGTAGATTTAGGTTTTTTTAAAATTCAACCATCTGAGATGGCAAAATTTGCAACTATCATAATGGGAGCCAGTGTACTTTCTAGGGCAAAAATAGGAGACCTGCGAGACTCCTTGAAAGGAATCTTCCATTTATCCTTATGTTTCTTTGTTCCTATGTTCTTGATTTTTCTTCAACCTGACTTAGGATCGACGATGGTACTTCCACCAATTGCCTTCACTCTTTTGTACGTCGCACGCATACCTACCAAATTCTTTGTAGCAACAGCATTACTGTTTGTTGCTCTTCTTGGTTTGTTGGGTCTAGACGTCTATCGTTATTATCAACATAAATCTGAAAATCTGCGTTCTTCCGAGCCGGTGGTGGCTTACGAAGACAACGCGCTCTTACCACTAAAAGACTATCAACGTAAACGCATACTCACTTTCATCGCACCTGAAGTTGTCGATCCACAGGGAATTGGTCCTAACTGGAATCGAATACAGGCTTTAATTGCTGTTTCCACAGGTGGAATCTCAGGAAAAGGGTTAGGTGAGGGTATGCAGGCGAAACTTGGATATTTGCCACCCGCAGTTGCTCATAATGACTTCATTTTTGCAGTTCTTGCTGAAGAATGGGGACTGGTAGGAAGTGCATTTGCGCTTTTTGCCTACGCAATCGTAATCTTCGGTTGCTTAAAGGTGGCATCCAAATCTGCTGATCTGTTTGGGCGACTGATCGCCGTAAGCATTGCCATGCTTATGATGGTCCATTTATTCGTCAATGTAGGCATGACCTTGGGTATCACCCCGATAACTGGTCTGCCTCTTCCGTTTATGAGCTACGGTGGGTCTTTTGTGGTAACTTCTTTCCTAATGATGGGAGTGGTACAGAGCGTGTATCGACACAGAAAGGAATTTCTTCTATGATTAGAAGAATTCATTCCTCTTTGTTTCAAGAGTTGAATCGCAGATTGCTCAACTCCAGAAATCATGGCTCGAAAACCAAGACCTCGTAATCGTTCATCACGTCGCAATAAAAATCATTCTTCAGAAAAAGATCATTCTTCTAATGAAAACGATCTAAGTTTGGCTCCTAAGGAACCCAAACCTGTACACATTGATAAAGCTGAACTGCGTGATGCCTCTTTGCATCGTGCTAAAGCCCGGCCTATACGGGAACGTATTTTAGCCTTCTTTAGGGGTGAAAAAAATCAGGATTATAAAGAACTTATAATTAATACTGAAGCTCTTGAAAGAAGGGTAGCTCGAATCGAAAATGGAATCCTTCAGGGTTTTGACGTCGAACGACTTGATGAAGAACGTATGGTTGGGGCAATTTTCAAGGGCAAGGTTCAAAATCTTGAACCCGGACTGAAAGCTGCTTTTGTGGATATTGGCCAGGAAAAAAATGCCTTCCTTCATTACTGGGATATGTTGCCTGGTGCTAATAACGATCCTTCCATTGAAATTGTCAGGGAGAATAAGAAAAAAGCAGTCAAAAATGAGGTTAAATCTGTAAAGGATATTCCCCGTGCTTTTCCAATTGGGGCTGAAATCATTGTTCAAATAACAAAAGGTCAAATAGGAAGTAAAGGTCCCCGTACCACCACAAACCTATCCTTACCCGGTCGGTTTTTAGTTCTTATGCCTTACGCGGGTCAGTGTGGAATTTCTCGTAAAATAGAGGAGAAATCGGAAAGAAACCGCTTAAAATCTATCATCTCAAGTTTGTCTTTGCGCGAAGGAATGGGAGTGATCATCAGAACGGCTGGTCAAAATAAACCAGAACGTTTCTTTAACCGTGATTTGAACCTTCTTCTTCAACAATGGGACGNAATAGAGTCAAAAATCAAATCCCAGGAATCCCCATCTTTTCTCTATCAGGAACCCGATTTGATTGGCCTGACCGCACGCGACTTTCTGACCGATGATGTAGATCGAGTACAGGTTGATAAGAAAGAGGATTACGATCGACTGATTGACACTATTCAAAGAATTTCTCCCAAATCTAAATCCAAAGTTTCTTACTTCAACGAAGAGATCCCAATTTTCGAGAGGTTCAATGTGGAAAGACAGATTGAGCAAACTTTTATGCGCCGGGTCTTATTGCCATCAGGTGGCGAGATCGTAATGGAAGAAACTGAAGCTTTGGTCTCAATCGATGTTAATACAGGTAGTCATAAGGGAAATCGTAAGGACGGAAAAAACTTTATTTTACAGGCTAATATTGAATCGGCTGCGGAGGTGGCCCGTCAGATGAGACTCAGAAACCTTGGCGGTTTGGTCATTGTTGATTTCATCGACATGAAAAACAAAAACGATCAGCGTAAAGTTTTTAAAAAAATGAAAGAATCTATGGCTGATGATAAAGCAAAACATAATATTTTGCCAATCTCTCAGCTAGGCATCATGCAGATTACGAGGCAACGCCATGATGAAAGTAATTCTAGTGGTATCTACGAACCATGCCCTTATTGCCTTGGCCGTGGAATTGTTAAGTCACCTCGTTCCATCAGTATAGAAATACAGAGAAAGTTATCCAGTATTGTCCGCAAATTCAGATTAGATACGGAAACCACAGAACTTAAGATTAAGGTTTTTCTCCATCCTGGAGTCTTGCGTAGATTACGTGGTCCGGATGCTAAACTATTGGAAAGAATCGAAAAGAATTATGATGTGCTGGTAAATTTCGAAGGTTCGGAATCCTATCATGTTGAAAACTTCAAATTTGTGGATGAGATTTCCGGGAAGGAAATCCGTTAAGGAATGAATAAATGAATAAATTCCTTGTTGCTTTTGACAAGTGCAAGGGTTCGCTTACTGCCCATGAACTTTGTAACCTAGCGGAAAACGTTTTATTGGAACGATTTCCAGAGAGTGAAATTTATAAAGTTCCGCTCACAGATGGAGGGGAAGGATTTGCCCAAATTCTAACAGAAGCCGGCAAAGGAAAAATCCATCAAATTCAGGTAGGTGATTCTTTGGGCCGAGAAAAAAAAGCGCATTTCGGAATCTGTGAAATACCAAGTTTGAATGAGCGAGTGATTAAATATCTTAATCTACCGGACCAGGGAAAGTTGGCTATTATTGAAATGGCAGAGGCCGTGGGACTCGCTGATGTTCCAGTCGATCAAAGAAACCCATGGGAAACCTCCACTTATGGTGTCGGGCAAATGTTAAAAGCTGCAGTGGAACATGGTGCAGATATCATTCTTCTAGGCATTGGGGGCAGTTCCACAAACGACGCCGGAATGGGTGCGCTCGCTGCATTGGGTACGACATTCTTCACTCAGCAAGGAGAGCCTGTAAGTTTTCCGTGTCCTTCATCTTGGACATCAATCGTAGATGTGAACTTTGATCAGCTAGTCAACTTACCTCCGGTACGAATAGCCTGTGATGTTGATAATGTATTGCTTGGTCAAAATGGAGCAACCGCATGCTATGGCCCACAAAAGGGATTAGCGGAAGAACAGATTGATCAATTTGAGCAGGAAATAAGAAATCTTCTTACTTCCCTGTCCAGTACTTTTCCGGATGTCTTTGAAAAATCTAAGGTAAACGGGAGTGGAGCAGCCGGAGGTATGGGCTATGGTTTATCATTGGCCTACGATGTGTCCCTTGTTCAGGGATTTAATCTGGTCAGTGATTGGTTTGGGATAGACGAACAAATACATGACGCAACTTTGGTCATTACCGGCGAGGGGCGATTTGACAAAACTTCTTTGAGTGGAAAAGGTCCCTTTGAAATTTTGCGACTTGCGGATGGTAAGAATACGCATTCTTTGGTCATGGCTGGTTCGGTCGATGAGGAATCAGCAGGAGAAGTAAGCAAAAAATTTAGATTCTGTGATGTCNTTGCTTTTGGAAGAAAGGATTGGACTCTGGAAAAAAACTTATCTTTGGCAGAAGAACAGTTTACGAAAACTTTACTCGAGTATAATTTTCCNGATTTGGGCAAAACTTTATAAAACAGATGAACCAGGAGGTTAGGTTTAAAAGGATACGAAGGCTAAAAAAATGGATGCGGCCACTCCCCAGACGCTCCAATATTCATCGGTACCCTGTTTTAAAATGGNTTTCCAAGACTGCTTACAATCGCTCTTATNTATGGTCTTTTCGTGGAAGAACCATTATCCCCGCTCTATTTTGGGGTGTATGGATTGCGATGTTACCAATTGTTGGTATCCAAATGCTGGTGGTTTTTTTTCTTGCTCTGGTAGTCCGGGCAAATCTTCCCATCATTATTGCATTACAATGGATTTCCAACCCATTGAGCATGGGACCAATTTATTTTGCAGATTATCAGATTGGAATGATTTTCTTTAAATTGGTCGGCATTGAATACGAAACCAATAAACTCCTGAGTTCCGAATATGATTGGGAAAATTTTTCAATGGCAGACTTGCCAGCCTTACTTGATACCTTTCCTCCGATGCTAGTGGGCGGTTCAATTATCGGCATTTCATTAGGAGTCGTTTCAGTATTCCTTTACAAGGTGGTTTCGAATACATACAAAAAAGATATTACAGATTGAAGATCTTTTTAACCGTTCACATACATCTATGAAATTTTTCCCAATATTTTTCCTTTCCTTTCTATGCTTCAATTCCGNCAGCGAAGCAAAATTTTCACTAGGTATTGATTATTTGGAAGAGACAAACTTTGGAATTATTAAAGGTAAAAAAGTGGGACTCCTGACCCATCCGGCAGGCAAAAATGGAAATGGGAAGAGCACCGTTGAAGTTCTTAGAAGTACATCTCAAGTTGATTTAGTCGCTCTTTTTGGGCCTGAGCATGGAATTTATGGAGACGAAAAAGCTGCGGTCCCGGTTGAAGACAAGATCGACCAAAAAACTGGCCTGCCCGTTTTCTCGCTTTATGGAAAATTTAGAAAACCAACTGCGAACATGCTTGCAAAAATTGATTGTTTAGTGATCGATCTGCAGGATGTGGGGGTTAGATGNTACACCTANATCAGCTGTATGCGATATGCCATGGAAGCCTGTTTTGAAGAAGGCGTACAAGTGGTCGTTCTCGATCGGCCCAATCCTTTGGGTGGATTCAAAATGGCAGGGCCAATGATTGACAAAAAGTGGATGAGTTATGTGGGTGCATTCCCCATGCCTTTTGTGCATGGGATGACAATNGGTGAAATTGCCTTATGGTCCAAAAAAGAGACTGGAATATTAAAAATTTCTGAAAAGGCACGAAAAGAAGGTCAGTTAGCGATTGTTCCAATGAAAAACTGGTCTCGAAATATGACTTGGCCGGGAACTGGATTAAAGTGGATACCGACTTCNCCCAATATTCCAACTTTGGACTCAGTGGCTGGTTATCCGATGACGGGCTTGGGGGCACAAATGGGGAAATTCANACATGGNATAGGCACTCCTCAACCCTTCCGTTTTCTGACCTATGAAGGAAAAACTCCCACCGAATTAAAAAATGCCCTGGATGCCATAGGCTTGGGTGGCCTGTCATTCCAGATTAAGACCCTTCAGGACAGTTCAGGNAAATCTGTGACCGGGGTCTACATCGTACTCAAGGACTGGCAGAGTTGGCGACCCACCGAACTTGCTTTTCATATGATGAAGCTTGCTGCCAAGTGGGAAACCCCCAGTCCCTTCAGCCAGGCAAAAGAGTCGGAAATTACTTTATTTAATAA
Source organism: Verrucomicrobia bacterium TMED44 (assembly GCA_002168015.1). Taxonomy (GTDB): domain Bacteria; phylum Verrucomicrobiota; class Verrucomicrobiia; order Opitutales; family Seribacteraceae; genus Seribacter. The sequence continues at coordinate 2,868 of NHCX01000043.1, read as the reverse complement.
ACATGTTGGATCCACCGCATGGTGGACTCATTTGTTTCAAAGTGGGTACTCATGTGAGCCAGAAAAGTTCCTCACNAAGNGGGATATGGATACTGCAGCTTTCAGGAATTCAGTAAAAAAGTATTATCTCTACTAGAAACTTTGCGAAAAAGTTTTCGCGAGACTGCCCCGTTATCTCAGGAAATCGTCTTGAGATAACACAGTCAGGTTATAGCTCTTAAGTGCATCCTGAGCGGTTTCTTGGTCCTCCATTGCGATTGCAATAACAGGCTTGCCATTAGGTTGATGCAAAAATGGATATACATAGTGAATATTAATTTCAGCTCCCAACAGAGATTGGGTCACTCTTTGGATGGAGTTTTCATTTTCGACTTCCACGGCTAGAACATTTCTCTCGGTGAAAGATATCAATTGCGATTTTAAGAGTCGTGCCAAATCCTTGGGATAATTTGGAATTACTCTGATCACTGCCGAGTCAGTCGTGTCTAGTACCGATATGGCAAGAATGTGGATATCCACATCCTTAAGCATAGAAATAAAATCGTTTAACCATCCAACTTTATTTTCAGCATAAATCACAAATTGGCGGATAGGGTCCTGTCCAGGACTTCTGATGGTCATCGATCCGTCGAATTCATCATTCATAATAAATGTGAAAATTTCATCATCTTCAAGTCAGCAAAATTGGATGAAATGAAAAGTGTGTTCTTGCAACCTTGTTTTTTTGTATGCATGAAAGGATAGGTATGAAGTTTGTTAGGACAGTCACATACTTTCTCCTCATTTGCTTTCTAAATCAAGTTCATTATGGACTCACGACAGAAGGGACCAAATGGGTTTTATCTGATGTGGATACCTTGAAGGAGGCTTCATCAAAGAGCGATCCTTTTGCACAGGCTGTTCTCGCCCTTGCATATGTGCATGGGGACAAAGGGTTGAATATCTCTTTGGAAAATGCTCAAAAGTTAGCCAGGATATCGGCCGATTCCGGTCATTGGCTTGGTCTATTTACCCTAGGTTATCTTCACCGCTTTGAACCGCTGGGGCCAAATTCTGAAATTGTTCGAAACTATTATTTACAGTCTTTTCACGACCCGGATGGTCAAATGATTAAACTTGCGGCCAGGAAAGATCCAATTGCCTCTTATGTCCTCGGTGAAATATTCACATCTGATGAAGTTCGGCCCGATGTGGTTCCTGATTTGCAATTAGCTGCCCGTCACTATGAAATTGCTAGCCAAGGAGGCTACCACCCCGCAAGTGTCCAATTCGCCCTGTTCAAACTTCACGCAATTGTTGAGCCGGGAATGGGCATTGAAAAGGACTTGGGGCAGGGCATTAGACTTCTGGAGGATGCGGCCAAACAGAAACTCCCTTCCGGTCATCACTATTTAGGAAGGTCTTACTTCAAAGGAATCGGGGTGGAAAGTGATTTAGAAATGGCACTTGTTCATTTTCGAGCAGCAGCCGATCGAGGGTATGGACTTTCTCAATTAACAGTGGCTGATTTTTATGCTTACGGAGTCACCGGTCCTCCAAAGGTTGATTTGGCTTTAAGGTATGCTCGACTCGCCCTGACCTATAATGAAGAGAGTGCCTTGGAAAAAATTACCGAATACCAAAATATTCTATCAGGTGACGCTAATGCATCCATGGCCTTCTCCCCCCCTGAAATTCCAGTTCCGGAATCCACGATGCTGCCGCCAGATCCCCCTTCTTTATCAGCAAAGACGGACCCTGATCCTGAGGATTTTGAAGTTACGAGATTACCCTCTCCTTACACACCTAAAACTCCCTCTCCAAGCACGCCTCCATTCTCAAACCCAACAAATTCAAGTGTACCTGTTCCTCTGGCTTCTTCCTCTCCGGGGAATGAAGTGTCTACCCAGGATAGAATGGAGTTACATTCAGATCCAACCCCGCCATCTGCCCTTGGCGACCAAAAGTCATCTGCAGAAATTTGTGAGTCTGCGAAAAATTTATATTGGGGGAGGGGAGTACAAGTTGACTATGTAACCGCACACAAACTCTTTCTTAAATCGGCAAGTGAAGGAAATGCAGAATCCTCCCGCTACCTGGGTTTAATGTTTTTGAGAGGTAAAGGGGTGGAGAAAAACCTCCAAACCTCAGTTGAATGGTTTGAACAGGCCGCAAAAGGAGGGGACTCTTTAGCCCAAAAAAACCTCGTCACTTTGCAAGCAATGCTTGGAAGGTAATTGTTGGATTTTTTTGATTTACCTTTCAGTCGTGAAGGACTAATTTGGGGAATGAAGGAGAGATGGCAGAGTGGTCGAATGCGCTGGTTTGCTAAACCGGTGAGGGGCTAATCGCCCCTCCACGGGTTCGAATCCCGTTCTCTCCGCCATTTTAAACAATTGAAGCTCAAGGACTTGGGCTTTTTTTGTGATTAGTGTACTGACAAGTACTGACAAAAATCTTGATTTTCATGCAAGTAAAGCGAGCCGCATCTCTACCGAATTGCGTGGGTTCTCGAGTTCCTATGACCGCGACTCCGGGATCCTGAATGATCGAAACGTCTCCAAGGCAATGAAGCAGAAGAGGGGGGTCGATCGATTCTCTCAGCTCTCTGGGGAAATTGCGAAAATTGAGAACAGAGCCCTTATTTTTAATGGTCAGTGCTATGATCTTCTTTGCTTTTTCAAGATTGTCTTTTGCCTCCAAGACAGAGACCTTTTTCATTCTCGGAATCTCTTCACTGACCTGTGCAAGAAATTCAGCAAATTCATTTTCGTCAGCAATCTCTTTTGGTAACTTATCAAAGAATTTCCTCGCGATCTTTCTTCCCACTCTTGGTATGCAGAGTACACTTTGTATCCATATTGAAAACTCTTTTGATCCCTCATTCAT
>NHCX01000042.1 GCA_002168015.1 Verrucomicrobia bacterium TMED44 | reverse complement strand
CAAATCTTTGAAAGGGAACTTGGTGTCATCTTCAAATGGGTTCTTAAATCCGGCAGGAGATTCTAAGGTAAATCCATCAGAAATTTTCCATAATTTTGATTCAGCATCCCAATACATTGAACCTGGCCCATATTCCTTGGATGTATTATCTAGAAGGTCTCGATAATCTTGATTTCTGTAAATTCCATCTTCGGAAGATCGTAGGGCATCTGCGGCTGCAGCTAATAAATTGCTCTCCCCATCAGGTATTTGCTCATTGGAAGCAAAGGTATCATTGAAGGCACTTCGTTTTTCAGAAATATCTTTCCACTGAGCGTCTTTTTCAGACTGCATGATTGTGTAAGCATCATCAATTACCTCATCCAGAAAAGACACCTGTTGCTTGGTTTGAGTGTCGAATTTGAACCAAAGCAAGCCGGCCAATGCTAACAAGCCCAACAAACTAAATAAACGGAAAAGGACGGCAAGAACTCTCATATCAACTTACAAAATATGAATACCCTATCAAAAGTATGCAAGGTGAATATTTCCAAAAATCATGAGTAAACACGTAGCTGGTAGACTTGGGCACGATTAAGTCCATGAGTGGAGCGAATTTCCAGCTCAATCCCCTTTGCCTGAAATGGATCAAAGGTATGAGAGACAAAAGGCAATTGATTATCGGTAACCTCCACGATCAGTTCAGATTTTGAATCATCTCCAGTGGCATAAATCCGGTAATCGCGAACTAAGGATTGAAAGTTAGCAACCTCCATCGAAGTTGGCGAATTGGGGTAAATGAAATCATAAGACGGATCGAAACTAACCTCAATACAGCTTATATCCTGAAGATTATTCCATTCAAATTCGATAAATTCAGGGTATTGAAAATCTGTGGCTTTAGAGATCCATAATTGAGGCAATGAATTTGGCTTAAAAAATGGATTGGCAACATTTTGGGGTCCATAGACTTGGGGGGTAGGGGTCACCTTAACTTTAGGTGCGCCAGAAGGAATTGGAGTTCTTGAAGTGACAGGTTGAAATCCTTGAAGCTTACGGGCGTGACCCTTCGAACGGGATAATAATTTATCATGTAATACATAACCAACAGGGCCGTCGCTTACTAGAGGCACTCGAAATGGTTTATCTGAACCCACTTCAAGAAAGCACCACCCTTGATAGTTTATTTCCAATCCAAGATCCAAAGTAAGCTGATTATTTCCTCCCTTTTGCTTTACGATTTCGGAATAAATACACAGACCAGGCAATGAATTTTGATACCCGGCTCCTTCCAAAAGCTTAAAGCTTAATTCCTGCTGATCAGCGGCGGTAAGCCAGACTTGCAAGGTCTCTATATGATAAGAAGTAACTGGGAACTGAAATTGGCAATGATTGGTTTCAACCTCTTGAACAATCCCGCCAGTAGCTTCTGACCAATCCGACAAAGTAGAGGAAGCACCTACCGAAGCAGACAACGCAAGATTGTCCGCGTCCTCAATGTATCTAAGAGAACATTGATGATTAATTCTACTCAGCCGCCTTCGAAGCTCATCCACATACCCTTCTTTGGCAAGGGTTCGGGGCAGTCTATTTTTTTCAACACTCAAGGCGGCGACTAAACCAATGACCGTCCCCATCTGTGACGAACAGCTGGAAGAACCTAAGCTTCGGGAAGTTAACTCCGTTGCGAAAGCACTCGAGCCTGCCCAAAGTAGATTTTTACAAGCCTTGGACAGCATCGAGCTCAAAGGAAGCTCAAAAGGCTGCATAAGCCGTGATTTTTCCTGCGTTGAGGAAATCTGGGAAAAATTTTGCCTCACGGGTGATTTACCGACGGCAACTGAATCGTCAAATTTTTCGCCATCGGTAAGATCTTTCAAAGATAACTTTCGATCACCCTGACATCTGAACGACAGGGGCGGACAAATATTTTTGGTAATATGACATAATCTAAGATTCTCAGCTAACTTGCAGATAGGAGAGCGGTTTTTAAGGAAGTCCCATGCGGCAAATGCCAATTCATTGGAATCCATTTCCTTGTTTGTAGAAATTCCTTGCCATTCTATGAGGTGCTCACCGGCCAAATCATTTTCCAGAGATTTCATTAAATTCACCCTGGGTACGAGATGATTATCCTCCCATTTCAACTTTACCCAGCTTGGGCACGCGAAGGGATAAGTTCCTTCACCACGCTCAATGGTTATGTAACATCCACCATAGACTTCATCAAATTCCGGATGCAAAGATTTTGTGTCATTTAACTCATTACGGTCCACACCTTTCTCACCATCGAGCCCGGAAAGTTCAGCAATTCGTCCACTTCCAGTGCAATCAAGAAAATATTTTCCCTGAAAAGCAGCTCTAAAATCAAGCTTTCGGTTGTAGCCAACCACTGAAAGAATTCTTCCTTTTTCAAATCGAACAGATTCAAGTTCAGTGTCGAAGAAGATTTTAATTCGCTTCTCACTTAATAACCAATCTTGAAAAACTCTGGCTTGGCCAATGAAAGTACCTTCTGTATTTCGTTGAAACAGAAGATGCCAAATTTCGTTTATTAAACCTGAATCCCGCTGATAAACTTGCGGTAAAGAATTAAATTCGTCCAATGGAAATCTTTGATCTTTTCCAACTTTCCCGCCGAGAATAGGTTCCTTTTCGATAAGACATACCAATCTTCCCTGCCTTGCTGCAATCAAGGATGCACATATGCCGGATAACCCACCTCCTATCACAACAATTTCCGACCTTTCTGAAGACAATTTCATTTAGATGTTTAGCATTTGAGTTATAAAAAAACACGCAATCAAATTCATTGAATGGAAATCCTGCTAATACCAAGCATTAAGTTTTATTAATAGTAGAGCTTTAGAAATTTTAATATTGTAGGAAAATGCCGCTTTACATATTAAATATTCGTGGTCTACATCTCCTTGCCTTTCTGCTTTTGTGCTTGTTCGACGAACAGTAATGTTATTTATATCTACTCTTAAATTTGATGCGTAACATTTTTCCTCGTTGGACCAACACTATTCCAGTAAAGCTTATCATAGCTTTAGGTTCAATCGGTGGTGTAGTTACAGCAGGAATTACTTACTATTCAACTCCAAAGTACACAAGGGTTGGCTATCAACCAACCCAACCGGTTGAATACAATCACGAGTTCCACGCGGGACAACTTGGACTTGACTGTCGCTATTGCCACCACGGCGTTGAAAAATCATCCCATGCAAACATTCCCGGTGCCAATGTTTGTATGTCTTGCCACAAAAACGTTAAAGCCGATTCTCCTCTTCTTGCTCCCATCAGAGATTCTTACTTCGGGGAAGACAAAAACAAGGACGGGCTATTATCCGATGGGGAAGATGTGAACCAAGATGGTATTTTAAACGCCGGTGCTCCAGTGCCCTGGGTTCGAATTCACAAGACTCCTGATTATGTTTACTTNAACCACGCAGNCCATGTTAACCGTGGAGTCAGTTGCGTTGAGTGCCACGGGCGAATCGACCAGATGAAAGTAGTTCACCACGCTGAACCTTTAAGCATGTCATTTTGCCTTGACTGTCACCGAAATCCTGAGAAGTCCCTTCGTCCACTTGATGAAGTTACCAATTTAGACTGGCAGGCACCTCATAAAAAAGGCGAGTCGCATAGCTTGGCTCAATTACATGCAGGCTTGGAAATCAAGAAAAATTGGGGAGTCAACCCTCCACTGAGTTGCACTGGATGCCATAGATGATCAGCGAAAACAAAAATTTACAAGAAGTACAAGGCAAAGAATACTGGAAAAGCCTTGATGATTTAGCTGATACACCAGGCTTCAAAAATTGGGTTGAGAAAGAATTTCCAGAAGGGGCTAGTTTGATGGATGGTGTACAAAGAAGAGGTTTCATTAAACTGATGGCCGCTTCTTTTGGACTGGCAGGCCTCGGCATGACTGGTTGTCGCCGGCCAGAACATTCGATTTTACCGCATGGCAAAAGTCCTGAAGAACTTATTCCTGGGGTTCCCACTTTTTATTCGAGCGCCCGCCCCACTTCAGGAGGATTTATACCTTTAATTGTAGAATCTCACGAAGGTCGTCCAACCAAGATAGAAGGTAATCCCAGTCATATCAGCAGTGGTGGAAGCACAGATGTTTATTCCCAAGCAAGTCTTCTTGATCTATACGACCCTGACCGGGCAAGAGGTTGTTTTTCAAAAGAAACAATCAACCAATCTGGTAATTCCTCCATCCGTTGGAAAAAAACTCCATCCGTTCAAATTCTTGATACGATTTCTTCGGTAGAAAATATGGATAAAATTGGCATAGTCACGGATTCCTCCTTTTCTCTTGTGCGAGATTCATTGCTCAAAGAACTCAAGGTAAAAGGGGTCAAACACTTCCAACACGAAGCCATTGACTTTTTCAGCCAAGAACAAAGCCTCGCAAATGCCTTAGGGTGCGAATTCTCAGTTCGAGCCATCCCCGACTTCTCCAAAGCCAAAAAAGTTTTATCACTAGATTCTGATTTCCTCGGACATCGCGAGCCCAATTCTTCGGTTAATTCGAAAACTTTTATGCAAGGTAGAAAAGTTTTAAAACCTGAAGACACCAAAAAGATGAACAGGCTTTATTCGGTCGAATCAGATCTTACCGTAACGGGAGGTGTAGCAGATCACAGGCTTCGACTGTCTTCCGTCGAAATAGAAGCTTTCTCTGCTCTTATTCTTAGTAAATTACTCACGGCCACTGGTAAAGATAAAAGCAAGCTTTTCAAACACGTGCAGACTATTTCTGAAAGTGCCAAGCCCCATGAGAAATGGGCTGTTGAATGTGTTGTAGATTTACTCAAGTCTCCTAAGAAATCGTTGGTTGTTGCTGGAAGTCATCTGCCACAGGCGGTACACCTTTTAACTTTCAAAATAAACGAAATTTTAGAGAACAGAGAAGAATGTATTTCCTACATTAAAATTGAAAGTCGTGCAAACAGCCTTTCTTCATTAGTCAAATCCCTTGAAAATAAGGAAATTGAGACTTTAATTTTCATCGGGGGTAACCCGTGTTATAATTGTCCAAATATTGCTTGGGGAGAATTGTTAGAAGATGTGACTACCTCTTGCCGAATCTCGCATTCTATCGATGAAACTTCGCAATTCTGTGACTACCACATTGGGCAGTCTCACTTTTTGGAATCATGGGATTTGGGATGTACATGGTCAAATGATTACATAGTTCCTGTACAACCATTGCTTGCCCCTCTTTTTGACACGCTTTCAGATGTTGAGGTGATTTCATCTATACTTGGGAAAACAGAAAATTCACACGATGTTGTTGAAGGATTTTTTGATCAATTAGATGAATTGAATGAAAGCTTTGAAAATTTCCTTAAATTAGGGATTTTAAATCGCCAGTCTTCCATCCTATCTGAACTCCCAGATGCGGATGGACCCATTTTGAAGCTTACGGCAAATGATATTATTCCTTCTACCGACTCTCTTGAAGTTTTACTAATTCCAGATTTTCATGCTTGGGATGGTCAATTTGCCAACAACGGTTGGATGATGGAATGCCCTCAACCTATTACCAAGTTAACCTGGGATAATGCAATTCTCATAAGCTCTGTCCTAGCAAAAGAACTCGATGCGAAGTATCCTGATTTAGGTTTGTTACCCAAACCAACGATGCTTAATCAAAGCGGTCAAATTGCACCAGACGCTGCCGTGTTCGATCATGGAAAACAGAAAGCTCCACTCGTCAAAATTCTGGTGGACGACCATCATCAGATCGAAGCCCCTTTGTATGTGCAACCAGGCTTGGCTGATTACACAGTTGTTTCTACTGTGGGACTAGGAAGAAGCAGGGTGGGTCGCGTGGGTTCAGGTACTGGCTTTAATACCACCTCATTATTACATGTGAATGGTAATAGGATAAGTACTGGAGCATCAATGGAACCGACAGGAGAATTTCATATCCTAGCCAATGTCCAAGAGCATTGGTCTATGGAAGGCAGAGCTATTGTCAGGGAAACAAATGCAAAATATTACTCCGAGCACGAAGATTTCGCACAACATATGGGAGCAGAGTCTCACTCACCACCCATGTGGGGTAAAGATCAAGATGCATCTTTAAAGGAAAAAACCACATCCACCCCACGAGGGAATTCGGCCTACGAACACCCCGACCATACTTACGAACATTCCGACACTTTCGGAATTCATCAGTGGGGGATGTCCATTGACTTAAATCAATGCACTGGCTGCAGTGCTTGTGTAGTTGCCTGTCAGAGCGAAAATAATATACCCGTTGTGGGTAAGGATCAAGTTTTGCGTGGTCGTGAAATGCATTGGATCCGACTCGATCGCTACTTTAGTTCAACTAACAGGGAAGGTGCAGAACTACCATCCGATGTTCAAGTTTCTTATCAAGGCGTCGCTTGCATGCATTGCGAAACTGCTCCTTGTGAATCTGTCTGCCCAGTAAATGCTACTGTGCATGACGAAGAAGGGCTTAATGCCATGGCTTACAACCGTTGCGTTGGCACCCGTTACTGTGCGAATAACTGTCCTTACAAAGTCCGTCGCTTTAACTTTTTCGATTGGAATAAAAGAGAAACTGATGAACTTTATGAGGGTCCTCTCGGTGACAAAAATGATTCCTTGCCTGATATGGGCAAGAATCCAGATGTTACGGTACGCATGAGAGGGGTAATGGAAAAATGTACTTATTGTGTTCAAAGAATTCAACAATCTAAAATCCAAGTTAAGGTTACGGCTCAAAGATCCGCTAAACTTAGTAGCGGGAAAGATGGAGCTGATATTAGTCTTGAGACCGAGGACTTGAAGGTTCCCGATGGAACAATAAAAACAGCCTGCCAACAGGTTTGCCCATCTGATGCAATAGCGTTCGGAGATTTATCTGATCCCGAAAGCGAAGTGAGTAAGCTTAAGACGAATCCCAGAGATTATTCAGTTTTGGGTTACCTTAACACCAGACCACGCACCACTTTTTTAGCTAAAGTCCGAAATCCTAACCCTCAAATGCCGGACTACACTAAGAAGCCACACTCCTACAGGGAATACAGTGACAAGGCTTATCCCGCAAATCATGGATCAGGAAAGTCAGCAGACAATCATTAAACATGCCATCCGTTAGTAAAGAGCTGGAAAAACCAGCGATCTTAGCCAAGGTCAAACCTGCTCCATGGAAAGATTCCCCACTTGTCGAGAACCGAAGAACCTTTCATTGGGTTACCGAAAAAATTTGTGGTATCGTTGAGGCCAAAACGCCTACTTGGTGGTGGTGGTGTTTTATCACAGCCCTCTGCATTGCCAGCTTCACCGGAATGGGGCTCGTTTATCTTGTATCTACTGGGGTAGGGGTATGGGGGAACAACAACCCAGTCAATTGGGGTTGGGCTATTGTAAATTTTGTTTTTTGGATCGGTATAGGACATGCCGGAACATTAATTTCTGCGATTCTTTGCCTGCTTAAACAAAAATGGAGGACTTCCATCAACCGGGCTTCAGAAGCCATGACAGTTTTTGCCGTTCTTTGTGCAGGAATATTTCCCCTGTTCCATGTGGGTAGGGTATGGTTTGCTTGGTGGCTTTTCCCTATCCCGAATGCCAATGCGATTTGGCCACAATTCCGTAGTCCATTAGAGTGGGATGTATTTGCAGTTTCGACCTATGCCACGGTTTCAATTTTATTTTGGTATATGGGAATGATTCCTGACTTAGCTGTGATTCGAGACCGAGCAAAAGAAACCTGGCGTAAATATTTTTATGGAGTTTTAGCCATGGGTTGGAGAAATGCTAATAACCATTGGAGAAATTTTGAGATGGCTTATCTATTATTGGCTGGTCTATCGACTCCACTTGTTCTTTCAGTCCATACCATTGTTTCGTTTGACTTTGCGGTGGCCAACTTGCCTGGATGGCATACCACGATTTTCCCTCCCTACTTTGTGGCTGGGGCAATCTTTTCAGGATTTGGAATGGTTCTAACCTTGCTACTTCCAATACGAGCTATCTACGGGTTACATGACCTGATCACACAAAAGCACATAGATAATATTTGTAAAATTACTTTAGCCACAGGCAGCATGGTTGGCTATGCCTATTCGATGGAGTTTTTCATCGCATGGTACGGTGCTAATTCCTATGAAGGCTTTGCTTTTATAAACCGTGCTTTCGGAAATTATTGGTGGTCGTATTGGATCATGGTTTCTTGCAATGTAATTTGTCCCCAATTGTTCTGGTTTAAGAAAATTCGTGAAAACACACCTTTGGTTTGGATCATTTCTATCTTTGTAAATATTGGTATGTGGTTCGAGAGATTCGTGATTGCGAATACAACTTTATCCCGAGATTTTCTTCCTTCCAGTTGGGGTTATTATTCTCCTACGGTTGTGGATATTTTCACATTCTTTGGTACATTTGGATTCTTTTCTGTGCTCTTTCTTTTATTTCTTAGATTTTTGCCTTTAATGCCCATGGCAGAAGTTAAATCAGTCATGCCCCAAGCTGACCCACATGGAGGAAAGCATTAAATAAGGTATGAGTACCAGCACGGATATTAAGTACGGTATTTCTGCAACCTTTAACTCTGCAAAAGATATTTTTACTGCAGCAGGAAAAGTCCGTGAAGAAGGATATACGAACTGGGAATGTTACACCCCTATTCCTATCCATGGTCTAGACGCTCAAATGGGCTATTCTAGATCAAAGGTTCCATGCTTCACTCTTGCAGGAGGAGTAACTGGCTTTTTTACAGGAATGATTATTGTTTGGTTTATGAATGCTTTCGATTATCCATTAATTGTTGGAGGAAAACCATATTTTAGTCCAATTTATCCTTTTCCGGTATTTTACGAGTTGACCATTCTATTTGCAGCTTTTGGCACCTTATTCGGCATGTTTTTCCTGAATCGCCTTCCCAGGCATAACCATCCAGTTTTCGAAAATAAAGCATTCGGTCGAACTGGAGACGATAAATTCATGATCGTTATTGAGGTTGAAGATCCTAAATTTGACGATGATGACACTCAGGATTTCCTTAAAAATCTTGGAGGAAAGTCAGTTACTATGATACGGGAACCGATCGAATAATTTGATGAGATACTTCTTTCCTATTTTTGCGATCCTTATTGTAACCGTAGTTTCAATATTGGGATTCCGTGGGGATTTCACTGAAAATACTCCTCTTGAAGTTTTCCCGGACATGGATCGGCAAGCCAAATACAAATCGCAGACCCAAAACTCTTTTTTTGATGATAGAAAAGCAGACCGCTTGCCTGTACCTGGAACAGCCATCCGTGGAACCGCCATTGAATTAACCAATGTTTTTTCATCCAAACCAGAGTTTCAGAATTTAGCATTCAGGACTGGCAAACTCAGGGATGGCGAGATTGAAGACATTTTATGGGTTGATAGAATTCCAGACGAACAGACTGTTGACCTTTCACTCATGCNTCTAGGCAAGGAGAAATACGATATTCACTGTGCAGTTTGTCACGGAGAATACGGTAATGGTGGTGGTGTGATGTCTCAATTCTTGGGGATTAAACCCAGAAATCTCTCGGATCCATCAGGTCAAAACTACCTTGAAGCAGGTGAGCCTTGGACTGATGGTAAAATTTTTCATGCAATCAGCATGGGATCAGCATCAAGAGTCATGCTTGGACTTAAAGATAAACTTACCCCCAAGGAGCGTTGGGCAATTGTTCTTTATGTTCGTGCTCTACAATCTTATGTCAGTTCTGCTACTGCAACGACCAAGTCACAAAACTGATGAGTTCTCAAACTAGCAACAATTCGAAACCCGGGTTTGATTTATCTACCAAACTTCTGGCTGGTTCATTGATTGGTCTTTTGGTAGGGTTAGTTGGCCTAGCTTATGGAGTCACAACCGGAGATAAAAGCCCGTTTCTCGGTTGGCTTTGGGCCTCTTCTTTCTGGCTGAGCATCGCTATAGGTTTACTTATGCTGATCATGATCTTTCGAGTCTTTAATTCTCATTGGACTCCTATTGTTCGTCGCCAACAGGAACATGGCCTAGCAGCTTTCCCATGGCTCGGTCTTACTCTCTTGCCTTTACTTTTGGTAGGTTGGTTGGGAGGAGATCAGTCGGGCATCCTTTGGACATGGATCAATTCAGACGCTCCAACTATGGAAGCCCTCAATGTTACAACCGTTGCAGAAGATGTCCTTCACCAAAAAAAGGCTGGATATCTTAATTTGGGCTTTTTCACCATTCGTCTTATTGCTTATTTTGGAATATTCTGCGGCCTTAGTTATTGGCTCCGTAAAGTTTCCTTCACTCAAGATACTGACGGTGACCCTAAATGGTCTCACCTCGGAATGAAAGTTTCTGCCGCTGGTATTCCAGCTGCAGCCTTGGCCCTTACTTTTGGTGCATTCGATTTATTCATGAGTTTAGAGTACCAGTGGTTTTCAACCATGTATGGCGTTTGGTATTTTGCATCCGGAATACGAGCTGCACTTGCCGTGACAATCATTTGTTGCTTCTATTTGTCTTCTAAAAAAGCTCCTCTAGACGGTCTGTACAAACAAGCTCACCAGTATGATTTAGCATGCCTGTCTCTCGCGTTCACAGTATTTTGGGCATACATCAGTTTCTCACAATATTTTCTTATCTACAGTGCTAATATTCCAGAAGAAACCTTTTGGTATATCATCCGCGAAATCAATCCTAATACCGGTGAAAGATCTGGATGGTTTTGGGTCAGTATGGGTTTAATCTTTGGACACTTCTTTTTTCCATTTCTTTATCTTTTGTTTTACCAAAGTAAAGTTAATGGTCCCCGTCTTATTTTTATTGTTTCCTGGATTTTAGTATTTCACCTTTTGGATCTTTATTGGAATATCATCCCCGGACGTGAAATTGCCCCCGGTGCTTATGTTGGGTTTGAGGCACGACCCGTGCTTGGAAGTCATCTTTTTTGGGGANTATTTAGCTTCTTAGGCATTGGATGTCTATGTGCATGGAGCGTTCTAAAAAGCTTTAATTCAAAAGTTGCCGAAATTATCCCGATTCGAGATCCTCGTATTATTGACTCCATTCATCATCATGAGTAATTCCGAGCTTAATAAGTCAGATGGTTGCGATGTGTTCCTTTCCCTACTCATCGTCTTAGTCTTATTGGCAGGTTTTTTTCTTTTCCAATCTGTCATGCAACCTGATGAACCAGCAGATGTGGATTACCAAGTCGAACAAACAAGATTNGAACTTATTAAAAAATATGAAGTAGAGAATTCTGCTTACACAAATCAAGTAGAAGCATTTTATTCTGATAATAATTCGACTCTTAAATCTGTAATGGACGACATAATCGAGACCTACAACAAGTGAAGAAATCTGCAGAACAACAAATTGATCAGTCCGCAAGGCTTGCAGTCTCCTTTTTCGTAGCTTCAGCCGGTCTTTGGTTGCTTGCAGCAGCTTTATTAGCCTACATCGCCGCGGCGAAACTCACAGACCCTCTTTTCCTTTCTGCCTATGAATTTTTCACTTATGGAAAGATAAAGATATCTCAAGCTAATGCTTTTGTGTACGGTTGGGGGGGGAATTCTATCTTTGCAGTTAGTCTTTGGATCCTCTCCCGTCTTTCCCAATCTCCAGTAAGAGGAACTATCTTTTTGTTATTCGCCGGTACGGTGTGGAACTTGGCAATCACTTTTGGAATTGCGGGAATTTTGGACGGGCATATGCACGGCCATGAATTACTAGAAATGCCAAAAGAAGTTTGGCCTGCCTTATTTGTATCTTATTTGATCATTGCATTTCTTATCCTTGTTGTNTTTAGAACCCGTAAACAAACGATCACTATCGCCCCTCAATGGTTTATCGTTGCTGCAATCATTTGGTTCCCCTGTTTATTTCTTTTTGCATGGAANGGCTTAGAAATAAATCCTGGTCGCGGAACTCTACCCGCAATTTTATCCATGTGGTTTGGTCAAAATATAATATGGCTTTGGTTGACTCCAGTCGCTCTTGGTTGTGCCTACTATATAATTCCTTCCGTGCTTAACCGTACGATCGATAAGTATTACTTAGCCATTTTTGGTTTTTGGTGTATCGCCGCTCTTGCCCCTTGGTCGGTGGTTCACCATCTCGAAGGAGGACCAGTTCCTATGTGGGTTCCTGCAATTGGTACTGTTATGAGTATTGCAATGGTTTTTCCGATTGCTGTTGCGTCCACAAATTTCCATTCCACTGCCTTTAAGGACATTTCCAAAGTGTGGAATTATCTTCCCTTACGATTTGTTATCTTCGGAACTCTTTCTTACACTATTTCAAGTTACATCGGTATTATCTTTTCAATTCCAGCTGTGGCTAAACTCACCCAATTCTCAATCATCAATGAGTTCCACTTCAATCAAAGAGTGTACGGCTTTTTCAGCATGATTATCTTTGGCGTTGTTTATCATATTTTACCTCAATTAACTGGTCGTGAAATTGGTAGTGCCGCCAAAAATTTTCACTTTTGGACATCCGCGCTTGGCGTCTTTGGGCTCCTCCTTGCCTATCTGATAGGTGGACTTACCCACGGAGTTCTTGCCCAGCAACCCTCTCTTGCCTGGGTGACCGTTATTGAATCAGTAAAACCCTACTTCCTCATTACTGAATTTGCATTTGTTATCTTAGGATTCTCACAACTTGTATTTGTCTTGAATGTATGGAAAGTGCTCTTTCCAAACCCCTTTACATACTTGAATACTAGACCAGAGAAAAAGTTCGCTCGATGAATAATATCTTCAAGTTCTCCCTATATATTTTCTTAACTCTTGCATTTGCCTGGCTTGCTTTTGTGGTNGGTGCCAANAATCAATATGGCGACTTGTCACAAACATCCGAATCACTTGAAGAAAATGGTAGCATAATTAAAGGCGAAGACCTCTATCCTCAATCGATGCCTGGAATTGCACAACTTGGAGCCAAGGAGTATCTATCTTTAGGATGCGTAACATGTCACACACAACAAGTTCGATCTGAAGAATCAGGNTTNGATGTTGAACGGGGGTGGGGCAAGAGACCTTCGGTACCCAGAGACTATATATTNCAGGATGAAGTGCTCCTTGGGCACAACCGNGTTGGCCCAGATCTTGCAAATGTTGGNCTACGGGAATATTCAANNGAATGGTTACACAGACATTTGTTTATGCCACAGTCTGTGGTAGAGGGTTCAATCTGCCAACCTAGTCCTTTTCTTTACAAAATCTCAAAATCCCCAACAGAAAGCTCAATCAAAACAGAGACCATAGATAAATCTGAAATATATATTATCCCATCTTTGCGAGCCAACCGTATCGTTTCATATCTGCAATCTCTCCACCAAAATTATCAATTGCCAGAAATTGCCTTTAGTGATGGGGAGGAAGAGGATGAAACTATTTTATCTGAAGTTGATACATCAACCAGTATTTCCGAGACAAACTCTTCCTCTTTACCTACTTGGCTGAGTCAACAAATTACATCAGGTAAAGAAATCTACTCGAAAGTATCATCTGGTGGCGGAATGTGCGTTGCATGTCACCTACCAAACGGTAAAGGGCAACCTGGAGCANTTCCGCCACTTGCTGACTCCGATTGGGTACTTGGTGATAAGGAAAGACTTATCAAGATTTCAATTCATGGTCTACAGGGAGAAATTGCTGTTAATGGAGAAAAATATGTTGGTGTCATGCAAGGTTTTGGCCAGCCTTTAGCTTCCCCTTTGGATGACCAACAAATAGCAGATGTGCTTACATACATACGAAATGAATGGGGGAATTCAGTTTCCGCAATCTCACCAGAAGAGGTAAAAGCGGTACGTGATTCAGAAAAAGATCGCGAACTTACCTCGATGTGGACAAACGCTGAGTTGCAAAAGGACGATTCTTCCGATTAATTGAAAACATGAGCCTTGAAAATAAAAGCAACGAAGAAATTCGGTCATCAGGGATGAAAGACACAGATTTAGTTGAAGAACATGTCCGATTAAATGAGATCAAGCATGAGCCGACTAGCGGCTTTCTTCACACTCCCCTCATTTTTGTTTTCGTATTTGGCTGCTTAATCTTCATATGTTCGATCCAATTGGCACACACAACCAACGATTTTCAGCTTCACCCGCCACTAGAAATTGTCGAATTATCACCAGAAGAACAAGAAACCCGTCGTTTCGAAAGAAAGATTAAATCCGGTGGGAAGATTTTCGCAGCAAGATGTGCCTCCTGCCACCAAGCAAATGGTTTGGGTATTGCTGGTCAATACCCTCCTTTGGATGGGTCTAAATGGGTTACATCTGATCCAGGTATAATTACTAACATTATCCTCAAGGGGCTTAAGGGGGAAATTGTTGTTAAAGGTCAAAAGTACGGTACTTCTGCCGCGGTAAACATGGCTGCAGTGCAAATAGATGACAGGGAAATTGCCAATGTTGTTACTTATGTCAGGCAAGCATGGGGAAATGAGGCCAGCGAGGTTTTTGAAGATGAAATTTCGTCTGTGAGATCTGCTTCCTCGGATCAACAAGAACAATGGACTGGAGACCAACTCCAATCAATGTTTCCGTCTGCTTTTTCCAATTAAGTTTGTTCCCCTTTCTTATTGAGCGGAAATGTTCAATAAGCTTTAGTATTTCATTAGATTAACACTAATGAATTTTTTAAGGAAAGACTTCTTCTACAATATTTCACTACTGTGCATGCTATGCTCTGTAACTTGTGGTAAAATTGAAGACTATTTTTTTGAACTTTCCGAGATTGTATCGAGTTTGGAAAATAATTCGCCTCTATTGAAAGAAGAATACCAGAAGGTTCAGGAACAGCTAGCAAATCAAATGATAGCAGATTCTGCTAAAGGATTGAAAATTAATATAAATTTGACGGGTCAATCTATTCACGAAGACCGTCCAAATCAGTCTTTTCACCATCAATACCGGACATTCAGTTCCATCTATGCCAAGAAACCTCTTTTCCATTGGGGTGCACTCGATGCAAAAAGTAAAATTGCTTACAATCGAGCAAATTTGTCAAAACTTTCCTTTGATGAGGTTGTCGCTGATTTAAGTTCACAATCTCGTCATGCTTACTTGGACTTATTAATATTGAGAAAAAAAATTGAGATGCGAAAGGAACAATTATACCTCAATCAAAATTCATTAAGAAGCGTGGCTAGAAAGCAAAAAGTTGGAATAACCACGAAATTACAAGTTAATGAATCGAATGCCACACTACTTGAGAATAAAATTCTTCTCGCTGACTTAAATCAATCACTCTCCAATTCATTGTATCATTTTAAATCTATGACTGGTTGGAACGGACACTTAACCTTTATTAATACTGATAATTCATTCGAGGAACTTTTATTATCTAAAGATTTTGCACTCGAGATTCCTCCACTTATTACGGGTATTTCATCTAGCACTATGAAACGAATTCAACGAGAGATAGATATTGAAAGGAACAATTTGATTATCGCAGATAGTAAACTGAAACCAAAACTGAATTTGGTGGGCGGTATCTACCAAGACCAAATAGCACTTGCGAATAGTGAGGAAAATCTACTCAGAAACAATGCACTTGTGGGCTTGGAAGCTACTTGGTCCATTTGGGATTCAACTGAAAGTAAGGGAGAAAAACAAGCTTCTCTGGCTCGCAAAAGAAAGTTGGAATATGCCGTTGATCGAGAATTAAAAACTTTCCGGCTTCATGTGAGCAACCTTAGGCAAAACCTGATATCTTTATCACAGAGAATTAAAATAAGCCGTGAACTCTTAAAGGTTGCCCAAGCCCGTTTTCAAACTAGTCAAATTGAAAGTAATGCTAACCGAATAAGTGCTAATAAGCACCTAGAATCTAAAATTGCCCTTGGACAAGCCAAAATTAATCAACTTGATTCTGTATGTGAGTACCTCAAGACTCATGACTTATATCTAAAAGCTACTCAACAAAATCATGAGTAAGGATTCCAAATTCAAACGCCCATTTAGGACAATTATCCTCATTTCGAGTGTATTTCTCATCTATTTTGTCTTTACTTACCTCCAAAACAAATTTCAAAAGGAAGCCATTGTTTGTTTAGTGGAAAAAGGCACGATTCGAGACTCAGTCACTGGAAATGTTAGAGTACTCGCAGCCCTTCGTTTCGAAATCCGTTCAGAAACTCAGTCAAAACTTGAATATGCTGCCTTGATTCCTCACGGAAAACCAATTCAAGTCGAAGCTAATCAAACTGTTTTTTCGATGGAGACCATTGATTTAGAACATAATTTAAAGGATAGTCTGAATAGACAAAAAGCTCATGATAAAAGATTAGCAGTTGGATCTTCCATCAAACTACAACTCGAATTGGAAGAGCAAAACTTGGAGGCATATAGAACGCTTTCAAATCAAAACAGCCAAGATATTGCTGAGTTTGAACTTGAAAAGAAAAGTAATCTTGTCGAAATTCTGCGAAAACAGCTTGAAAATGAAAAAATTCATAACGAAGAGATTTCTATGTCTATCAATTTGGAGATTGAACGATTAGAAAATGAGTTAAGAAAAAGAAAAATTCTTAGTCCAATTAGAGGTACTTTAGTTTCATCAAGTGTGAAAAAAGGAGACACTATATTCAATGGACAAGTTATGGGAGAGATCCAATCAACCGACCGTATCATTGAGGTAACGCTCAACGAAGAAGATTTTTCGGGAATTGAAGAAGGTCAAAAAGTTGGCGTTACCCTATTTTCCTTCGGTAATCAAGTATTTGAAGGTGTAGTTAAGCGTCTCTCTGCAAAAGTAGACCCCCAAACTGGTAGAAGGACTCTCTTTGTTGATTTGAATAGTATTGAGAATTTACCTGTTGGGGCTTCTGGTCGAGCGGAAATTGTCAAAGCAGAAAGAACAGGTACATTAATTCTTCCAAGGAAAGCTTTACTAGGAAATTCTGTGTTTGCGTTAAAGGATGGAAAAACCAGACAGGTAAAAGTTGTTATTGGTGCGAGAAATCTAGAATTTATAGAAATCAAAAAAGGATTGAAAGAAAAGGATCGTGTAATCGCAGAGACGCCCCATCTTTTCTATGATGGGGAGAAAGTAAACTCGACGCTCTTAAAGAATTAAAGATGCTTGTACCAGTTAAGTCTTTAAATCTCGAGCTTGCCTGGAGATATGTGATGGGGCGAAGGAGGGCCATGACAATGAGTTTGTTTGGCATTGTATTAGGCATTGCATTTTTTGTGATAACCCAAGCACAAACATCTGGATTTGAAGCTTTTTTTATTAGAACTATACTTGGTACCAACGGAGCTATCCGAATTTCTGATCGTTTTCAGGATATGCATGGGACAGTGAGTTCAATATCTACGAATGGAAAGACCCGGTTTACCTTTCAATCAAGAGAAGGTGCGAGATACACTGAAGGAATTGCCCATCCAACACTGCTTCGAAAAGCTTTAAGAAGATTCGCCCAAGTTACCGGTGTTTCCGAAATTTTGGAAGGTAACGCAATTCTTAGCGGTTCCTCGAGATCACAAACTATAGAATTCCAAGGTATCTCTCTCCAAGAACACATCATGGTGTCCGACATTGAAGATCAAGTGATCAGGGGAGCCATCGACAGCTTTAGCTTTGACCCGATGGGGATTCTATTAGGTCATCGAATTGCCCAACGTTTGATGATCGAAGTGGGGGATCGTGTTACACTCAAAGGAGGGACGGGGAATATACAACTACGAGTGGCAGGATTNTTTGAAACAGGAGTAAGTCAAATTGATAAGAATCGTGCTTATATCCACTTAGCTAATGCAAAAGCATTTTTGGGAAAGCGATTTTCGGGTTCGGTTTTTCAACTATCTATAAGCGATCCTGACAAAGCTCCTGAGATCGCTTCCCAAATACAGGAGACAATAGGTCACCGGGTTATCAGTTGGCAAGAAAGGGAAAAAGTATGGCTTGATGTATTTAAGGCCCTTCGGATTTCTTCTGCCCTAACAGTATCAAGCATACTTCTTCTCTCTGGGCTGGGTATTTTCAATGTTTTCGCCATCATGGTGATTGAAAAAAACCGAGATATCGCAATCTTACGATCCATGGGTTTTAAGCCCTCCGACACCTCTGCTATTTTTCTTTGGCAAGGTGCAATTGTGCTTGTTGCCGGAGTATTCTTCGGTTCGCTCATTGGCATGCTTTCAACTTATGGAATATCAAATATTCCTTTGCGAATACGGGGTATTTTCTCCACTGACAGTTTTGTGGTAAACTGGGACGCGTCACACTATCTATGGGCAATTATGATTTCAGTCATTTTCGTTTCTATCGCTAGCTGGATACCAGCGAGAAGAGCCGCCCGTATAGAACCAGCTAGGATCATTAGGGAAACTTTATAATGATAATGAGTAATTCAAAGTTTGACGATCAACCTTTATTACAGGTAAAGAATATACATCACTCATTTGTCGACGGGGACACTGTCACCAAAGTACTCAACGGTGTATCTCTTGAAATCAGGGCCGGAGAGACTACTGCGATAGTTGGACCATCCGGTTGCGGCAAAAGTACATTATTATATTTACTCGGTTTATTGGACCGGCCAGACAAAGGAGAAATTTATCTTAATGGAGAAGAAGTATCAAAAACTGAGGATCATACACGCACAGCTCTTCGCAATCAATCGATTGGCTTTGTTTTTCAATTTCACTTTTTGATAAAAGAACTTTCTGCTCTTGAAAATGTCGCTCTTCCCATTCGAAAAGCAGGGTTTTCCAAAATGGAATCGCAAGAAAAAGCGCTGGAAGCGTTAGAGAAACTTGGCCTTGGTAGCAAAGCCGACCGCTTTGCTAATAAACTTTCTGGAGGAGAACAGCAAAGAGTCGCAATTGCCCGGGCGATTGCCAATTCACCATCTCTCATTCTAGCCGACGAACCCACTGGAAATTTGGACAGCCAAAACTCCGAAAATGTATTTTCATTACTCGAAAATCTTGCCCACCGAGAAAGAATTGGCGTGCTATTTGTAACCCATGATTCTGGACTCGCTCAAAAGTGTTCGAACATTGTTCATTTCCGGGACGGACTGATTATTTAAAAATTTGACCTAGCCTTTTGTATAGTTTGGTAAGCTAAGTTGATTTTGGCTAATTCGTTATTTGCAAAATCTATAAATTCATCAGGTAAATCTTTACTTTTTAACTTGTCGGGGTGAAAACTTGCTGCCTTCTTATGATACGCCTTTTTGATTTCTGCCCCACTTGCAGTGGGAGATAATTCCATTAAAACATAAGCCTCATCAAGAGAGAGTTGTTCTGTGTTCATACCTTGATAGGGAGGGGTATAACCGCTTCGAATCCATNTTTGAATAGTATCTGGTTGGATTTTGAAACGTTCAACTGCTCGCATGAGAAAACGAAGCTGTAATTCATTTATATTTTTCCCGTTTGTACGAACAATCTCAAAAAGCCCGCCTATAAAAGATTCTCCTACAGTTTGGTCATACCCGATCAACATAGCTGCTTCTTTGAAATCTTCGTCGATAGAACGCTTGCTTACCTTGGCTTTCCGAAAAACATTCTTGGCGAAGTTCTGGGTCTTTTCATCGAGGTTCATTCTTTCCATTATGAACTCTGTAGCTTCAATTTCTTTGGCGGAAATGCTACCATCTGCTTTTGCTATCTTTGCAGCACATGAGAAGAAATAAGCAAGATAAAGAATCCGTGCTTTTCTTTCACTCTGAGGAGTTGGGTCATCGTCATCGTACAAATGTCCGATTGCAGCACCTGCCAAGGCACCAATTGGACCGCCTAGCATCCCGACACCGGTTCCAATAAGTTTACCCCACCAATTCATAGGTTCATTCCCTCGTTAGTTTGAGGATTACTGGCCAGACCAGCTTTTATAGTGCTCACGCTGAAAGTAGATCGATGCATAATGCATTGGGCTTTTATCTTAAATAAAGCATAGAGGAAAATACAATAATTACTTTGCTTTTACTATTTTCACTTGAATGCTTTGAAATCGAAATTATTTCATAAAGAAAAATTGCCGGTCCAAGATTAAAATATTCAATCGCAGTAAAAGGGGGGGTTCACTAAGTTCTGCGGTATGGTTCGGGATTTGGCCCAATAGGTCTTCCTGTATTGGGAATTACTTGAACACATCGATCATCCCATAACTCTATCATATCCATATCTTTTGAATTGGTTATTTCGAGCTCCGGAAGTCCATGCTTTTTCAACCATTCACGAATAGGAGGAACGGCCAGTTCAGGATTTTGAGCACGAGCTGTTACGATTTTTACTCTATAGCCCATATCAAGCCAAATTTTCAGACGTTTCAACATCATCGGAACAGGCTTGCCGATATGATGGAAGCCCTGCCAGGCTTCCGCTTCAGCAAGAGTNCCATCTAAATCAACTCCAATCCACTGCACCGATTCCGCTTCCTCGCCGAACTTATTTTCGTCAGTCATTGGTAAACCTTTTGTATGCGGAACAGATACTTCAATATGCGTGCCTAGAAACTTCTGTAAAACTGTTTTAAACATGGGTAGTTCATTCGATATCTAACCTTGCACACAGAAAATTTTCGAGCAAGATCAATTAACTTTGATCGATTACTACAGTTCAAATCTTTCTGGTTACTTCAGTATGGATGGATTACCATCAATACTTCTTGCTTGGCTGTGTATTTATATTTTTCGCCCTATTGCCACTTTAATTCATGAGCTTGGGCATGCTTTGATAGCTCATATTTTGACGACGCAAAAAGTAGAAGTAAGCATCGGAACAGGGAAAACAAAATACTCATGGAAAAGTAAGCGAATTGATTTTAATGTCTCTTTTAAAAAAATGATATCGGGAAGCACCCGTTTTTCCGATAGAAACCTCTCCAAGCTTTCAATTATTATAATCTTGCTCGCAGGTCCTATATTTTCCTCATTTGCTGCATTCCTAGGTCTTATCCTTATTTCCGAAATTAAAAATGAGATGACCCTGAAAGCAATAACTGTAGGGTGGATATGTGCTCATTTTCTTTGCTTTTTAAGGAATATTCTCCCTTTTTATTTACATAGCAACCAAGAATCAACTGATCCAGTACCAAGCGATGGTCTTCAAATATACCAAGTCATTAAGGAACCTGCAAAAAAGCCCTAAGTTTAAATCTGCTGATCATATAGCTTACGATAAACATTACATTGCTCATAAATTTCTTCGTGCTTGCCGTCAGCAATAACGCTTCCAGCGTCCATAACTAAAATTCGATCAGCCAACCGAATTGAACTAAATCTGTGAGCGATCATGATGGTCGTTTTTCCATCAATTAGACTTTTCATTGCTTCTTGAATTTTTTCCTCATTTTCAGAGTCAAGGGCAGAGGTTGCCTCATCGAGGATTAAAATTGGCGAATTACGAAAAAAAGCTCTCGCAAGAGCAAGTCTTTGCAATTGCCCACCNGAGACCCGGCTGGCTTTCTCTCCAAGTCTTTCCTTGAATCCCATCGGTAAATCTTTGATAAAATCGAGTGAATTTGAAACTTTAGCAGCATGCTCTATTGAGTGTTTAGTGTATTGGGATTCGCCAATTTTGATATTTTCTTCAACCGTTTGGTCAAAAAGGAATGGTTTTTGAGGAACCAAAGCAATTGCTTCTCTTAGCTCCTTTAAACTAAATTCTTTCATATCTACTCCATCAATATAAATTGAACCTGAAGTCGGATCTTGAAAACGACAAAGCATATTAATCAGAGTTGATTTGCCCGCACCGCTTGGCCCAACCAACGCGATAGATTCGCCCGCTTGGATTGAAAGGTCCAACTCTTTCAAGGCAGGTGTATTTGCAACGCCTTTANTAAGAGAATCGTAAATGTAGGAAACTCCTTTAAACTCAATNCCCTTTTTGACTCCTTTTAAAGATTGAGTGATCTCTTTTTCGTAAACTAACTCTTCCGTTTCAAGGATTTCATTCAACCTTTTTAACGAAGCGAGCCCTTCTTTAATCTTATTATTAATTCCGCCAAGTTTTTTCACCGGATCATAAGCTATGTAAAGGGCAGTTATAACAGGAATCACTGCATCCAAGCGAATTGAAGATCTGGAGGCTTGGAAAATAGCGAAGGAAATCCCGACTGCAGTTAGAATCTCAATCAATGGGGTAAGGATGTAGGCATACTTTATAACTTTCATTCGTGCCAGAAAGAACTCTTCAGAAGAACTCCTGAATCTATCTTCTTCCTGTTTCTCCAAATTAAAAGCCCGCACTTCACGATAGGCAGATAAATTCTCGCTTAAAACTGCGGTCATACTTCCTACTTTTTCCTGCATACCCAATGCTCTTCTCATTAAAAGTTCACCGACTCGACGGATAGGAAAAACGCAGGCAGGAATAACCGCTAAACAAAGCAAAATAAAGCTCATACCTTCCCTTTGATAGGCCATAACAATAAGGGCAACAACCGCTCCTATAAAAGTGATAGGTTGCCTGACCAAATCATTACTAACTCCCAAAAGAGCAGCTTGAAGTTGAGCAGTATCTGATGTGATGCGGCTTAATAAATCACCTTCCTTATTCTTCTGAAAAAAAGAAACTGGTAATTTTTGCACTTTAGCAAAAACTTTGAGTCGGATTTTCTCAAGCACCCGAAGTCCACAGTAGTTAATTAAGTAACTATTAAAATATCCACTGATCCCACGGATCAAAAAAACCAATGGGAACCAAGCAATAAGATAAAATAATTGAAGATTGGAAAGGGCAGGGGAGTTATCTCCTTCATTGGGAAAAATCTTAGGAAAAACCTGATCGATCATAAATGGTAAGCCAAAACCACTAGATACACCGTAAATCAGACCACAGATCAAGGCACCCACAAAAGGAATCCAGTAAGGACGCAAAAATTTAAAGTATGGAAAAAAGCTTCTATATCCCATCGGTTTCTCAGATGCGATTTCTTCTTTTTTATTCATTGGGTTTAAGCCTTCCTGAAATCTTGGCCTGCAACTTTAAATAATCAGCACTATCAAAAAGAAAATAAAGTTCTTCTTCACTGCATCGCCACTGCCAATTACCCTCCGGTTCGCCGGGACTGTTAAAACGGGCGGTATTACCCAAACCTACTAAATCCTGCATAGGTACGATGACTAAAGGAGATATCGTACGGTACGCAAATCTCAAAAGGTCCCATGAGGGGGATTCCCCTGAAACATTGAGGTAAGAGCGAAAATTACCACGAACTTCTTCGCTTGCGCTGTCATACCAACCACAGGTGGTATCATTATCATGTGTCCCTAAATAAAGAACAAGGTCATGATTCAAGTTATGCGGTAGATAAAGATTTTTTTCATCCCCATCGAAAGCAAATTGCAGAACCGCCATCCCGGGTAAACCAGCTTGCCCCCTAAGAGATCTAATCTCATCTGTAATTAGTCCTAGATCCTCGGCCAAAAAAGGACGTTTGGGGAATATATCATTTATTCTGTTCCAAAATTTCATGCCGGGGCCATTTTCCCACTTACCAGCTTTTGCATCTTCTGAGGAACTCGGAATACACCAATAATTATGAAAGGCCCTAAAATGATCAATTCTAACTACATCAAATAGCTCTAACTGAGCATTCAGTCTATCGATCCACCATGAGAAATTCTCTTCTGCATGAGCTTGCCAATCATAAAGGGGGTTACCCCAAAGCTGTCCATCCTGATTNAAGTAATCAGGAGGTACTCCTGCTACATTTTGAAAAGTCGAATTTTCTTGATCAAGTTGGAAAAGGTTTTGATGAGCCCAAACATCCGAAGAGTCAGGTGCAGCGTATATGGGTAAATCACCAAGTAAGGAAATTCCTTTGCGGTTAGCATAAGATTTAAGTTTTTTCCATTGTCCCCAGAAAAGGTATTGGAGAAAGACCTGAAAATCTACTTCTGGAGCTATGGTTTCATCATCCAAGGAATCGAGATAGGAAAAATGCCTGTATTTATCTCCCCACATCCACCAAGGCTGGTTTTCATGAAGTAATTTAATCGCCTGAAAAGAAGCATAAGCCTTAAGCCACGGATTTTGATTTATGAAATTGTTGTACTCACCAAATTCCCGTTCTACATATTGTTTCTTTTCCTTAAAATGAGCGTATGCCAGTCTGGCCACTGGATAAAATTCGACATAGAGCGAACCGTAATCAACTGCATGGCTAGGTAATTTTTGTAAGTTTGATAAATCAGATGACTCAAGCAAATNAAGCTCAATCAATTTATCCCAATCAATAAAATATGGATTACCTGCACTGGAACTGAAGACTTGGTAGGGAGAATCTCCAAACCCTGTTGGACCAACAGGGCACATTTGCCAAAAAGAAAAACCAGCTTTTTCTAAAAAGTCAACAAACTGGTAGGCATGAGAACCTAATGACCCAATTCCATAAGCACCGGGCAAAGAGGACGGATGAAAGAGAACACCTGCAGAACGACCTTGTAACCACAATGGAGATTGATACTTATTAGACATAATGCATATTGTGCGAAATATCTACTAGGATTTTAAGTTTAATGATTAATCGGCAAATCCCCATCTTTTCGTAAATGGATAGTAAATTAGAAAAGCACGTCCAATAATTTCGTTTTCTGGGACAAATCCCCAAGCTCGTCCATCCAAACTATCGGTTGAATTATCACCCATTGCAAAATATGCTTTTTTACCCGTTGGGTTTTCTTCTGCTTTGGGAACTTTAAGAATTGATTTATTAGTCAGTAGTCCTTCGGCCCTGTATCCAGGATAGGCATCTGTAGGTACAGCAGCAGGATCATTGGCTAAATCTTCTGTTCTTTGGCGATTCCGGTCAAAAGCAGTCTTACCAGTTAAAGGTAATCCATTCCGGTACATAACCCCGGGAACTCCTTTTCTCACATCAGTACCATTTAAAAAAATATTTTCCGGAACTTGCATTTCCAATGTATCTCCAGGTTCACCAACTAATCTTTTAATATAGTATTTATCTTCGCCTATTTGACTGACCACATTCGTGTTAATTTCTCGATTAAAATGATCTATAGATCCAGTTCTAAATACTGCTGGGTCTCCTGATTTTGGATGTACGAAATTGTAACTAAAACGGTCTACAAACAATGCGTCNCCCAGTAAGATATCGAACGCAAGTAAGAGATCTCCTGTCTTGAATGTTTTATCACTTAACTTCAATCGATTGCTCGGGAAACCTTGATCTTGAGTTATAATAAGAGGTAAATCCTGTAAATTCTCAACCCCAGCAAATTTCCTAGCTATAAGTTCATCAAGATCNAATTCAGCAGGTACCCGTAAAATATGTTCCTTTCCGCCTACTTCAAAAACATACTCTCTAANCGTGGCAGGAAAGATAAAAAACCTTCCTTCCGGAAACTTTGCTTCATCAAAACGAAAACTCATTTGACCCTGTAATTTAAGATAAAGGTCTCCTGTAGCTTCCGCTTCAATTTTATAATGTGAAGCCCCCAAGAAAAGTTTATCCATACATCTACCAGCAAACCCGGGGGTAGAATCTTCACTTTCATATACATGAGGTTGCATCCCAGAAAATGAAGGATACATGGAGTTTGTGGGAATAATAAACGGTTGTACAAAAAAACTTCTGATTCCAATTACCACAATTGCCGCTACTAAAAGCATTTCAACATTCTCCACCCATGTCTTTTTGTGGTAGTAAAGATCGCCTGACTTCTGTAGCTCCTGATCTACTTTCTTNGCTTTTGCTTCAAGTTCTGGCCCCGAAACAGGTTTCGCATTTAAAGCTCTCTTTAGCTCGTTGTTAGATTTTTCNAGATTAAGGGCGTCTTCTTCACTAAGTAAATCTTTTCTGTAATCATAGACTTTTTGTCCAAGCCGTAAAACTTCCTTGGCTCCCTTTTTCTGGGACCTTGTTGCTTTAATAAATTGAGAAGATGAATCAGAAACCGATTTTTTGGGATCATTCATGAAATAAATTTGTTTATGAGGTACTTTTTAAGATTTGGACAAAGGCTTCCTGAGGAATGTTAACACTTCCGATCTGTTTCATTCTTTTCTTTCCCTCTTTCTGCTTCTCCAATAGTTTNCTTTTTCTCGATATATCTCCACCATAACACTTGGCAGTTACATCTTTTCGCAAGGCACTAATTGTTTCGCGGGCAATTACCTTANTTCCAACTGAAGCCTGCAGAGCAATCTTGAACAATTGTCTGGGTAAAATCTCCTTAAGTTTTGCACAAAGTGCCCTCCCCTTGCTTTCGGCTTTGTCTGCGTGCACAATGGTCGAAAAGGCATCGACCGCTTCGCTGTTTACCAAGATCTCCATTCGCACGAGAGATGACTCCACATATTCTGACATATCATAGTCCATCGACCCGTAACCATGAGTAATACTTTTCAATCGATCATTAAAATCAACGAGAATTTCATTCAAAGGAAGAGAGCAAGTCATCATGACTCGAGTATCGTCAATCGTTTCCGTATGGCTACAAGTACCTCTTTTTTCCGTAATCAGAGCCAAGAGGTCGCCTATTGATTGATTGGGTGCATGAATTCNTGCAATTATAGTGGGTTCTTTAATTCTATCAATCAAGGTAATATCAGGAAGTTCCAAAGGGTTATCAATTTCGATCATTTCACCCGAAGTCATGAAGACCCGGTAAATCACACTGGGGTAAGTAGATATCAAATCCAAGTCGTATTCCCGGCGGAGCCTTTCCTGAATAATTTCCATATGCAAAAGTCCTAGGAAACCGCAACGAAAACCAAAACCTAAGGCAACCGAAGTTTCGGACTGAAAAGTAAAAGCTGCATCATTAAGCCTAAGCTTACCGACACTTTTCTTTAGTTTTTCATAGTCGTTGGTGTCCAATGGATAAAGACCACTAAAAACCATCGGCCTAACTTCTTTATATCCAGGCAACATTTCTGTTGCAGGATCATCGCTAAGAGTAAGCGTATCCCCTATCTTAATCTCTGCGACATCCCGAATACCAGTTACCACATAGCCGACTTCTCCCTCGTCCAATGAGTCCATGGGCATAGGTGCAGGGCAGAATTTACCAATTTCCTTAATTTGAGTCTTCCTTTGATCGCTCATCAAGGTCAGGCTTTTATTTAAAGGGAAATTTCCTGAGAAAACTCTTACATAGCAAATTACTCCCTTAAAAGAATCAAATTGATTATCGAAAACTAATGCCCTGCTCGTCGGATGCTCTGCCCAGCGAGGTGGAGGTAATCTCTTCACCACTGCCTCCAAAATTTCATCCACCCCGATTCCAGACTTTCCACTTGCAAGAATTGCGTCTTCCGCTGGAATCGCAAGCGTGTCTTCAATTTGTCTTGAAACACGGGCTACATCGGCAGAGGGAAGGTCAACTTTATTAATTACTGGAATAATCTCCAAGCCCTGTTCGTCGGCAAGCTGGGCATTAGCAAGGGTCTGAGCCTCTACACCTTGGGAGGCATCAATAAGCAAGAGTGCCCCCTCACAGGCTGCAAGGCTTCGGGAAACTTCATAGGAAAAATCAACGTGGCCTGGGGTGTCAATTAGGTTAAAAAGATAATCATCGCCATCCTCCGCCCGATAATTTATGGACACTGGGTGACACTTAATCGTTATGCCTCTTTCCCGTTCCAAATCCATCGAGTCAAGAAGCTGATCTTTCATTTCTCTCGCCATAACGGTCCGGGTACGCTCAAGTAAACGATCAGAGAGAGTTGTCTTTCCATGATCGACATGGGCGATGATACAAAAATTTCTTATCTTATGCGTTTCCACCATTAAATAGTTGACCACTTATATTTTCCTTTCGAGAAAGGGAATGGAAAATTAAAGCGGGATAACCTTT
The DNA here is from genome assembly GCA_002168015.1 of Verrucomicrobia bacterium TMED44. GTDB lineage: Bacteria > Verrucomicrobiota > Verrucomicrobiia > Opitutales > Seribacteraceae > Seribacter. Next base: position 9,746 of record NHCX01000042.1, on the reverse strand, counting down.
CTCACATATTTATTCATAATGGACAAGAATCTACTTCACGGAGTTCACACGGCTCTTATAACACCCATGAAAGACGGGAAGGTCTCATTTGAAGACCTTACCCAACTAATTTCGAAACAAATCGAAGGAAATGTTGCAGGGATAGTTCCCTGCGGGACTACTGGAGAGTCCCCTACCCTTACTAAAGATGAGCACATCGAAGTGATTCGTCAAACGATCGGAATCGCTAATGGAAAAGTGCCAGTCATTGCCGGGACGGGTGCAAACTCTACAAAAGAAGCTCTGTATTTGACTGAAAAGGCTGACCAAGCCGGAGCAGATGCCTTTCTTATAGTAGCACCTTACTATAACAAACCCTCCCAAGAAGGATTATTTGTTCATTTTGACCAAATTGCACAAAAAACAGAAAAGCCCATAGTACTGTACTCCATTCCCTCTAGATGTGGAATCGAGATTTCGACCACTACAGTTAAAAGGCTTAGAGAAAAACATCCGCATATTTGCGCTTTGAAAGAAGCTGGGGGACGCTCAAGCAAGGTTTCTGAAACAGTCGTGGAACTAGACTCGGAGTTTACAGTTTTGTCCGGTGATGACGGTCTTACGCTTCCTTTTATTGCGTGCGGGGCAAAAGGTGTGGTCAGTGTAGCCTCAAATATTATTGCTGAAAGGGTTGTCAATCTCGTCTCCAGTGCACTTGATGGAAATTTTATTAATGCCCAAAATATTCACCTTGAAAATTATAATTTTTTCACCGACATCTTTTGTGAACCCAATCCTGTTCCCATTAAGACTCTTCTTTATCTTAAAGGAATCATTTCCTCTCCAGAAGTACGCCTCCCCCTTTGCCCGCCGACTTCTTCAAACAAATTACTCCTAGAAAAGATGGCAAAGAACTTATAAATTTATTTTCAATGAGAAACAAAATTCTTTTATGTGGAGCTAAAGGCAGGATGGGCTCAGCGATTTCAGCCATCTCTGATCAGCATGACTGTGAGATAACAGCACCCATTGACCAAGGAGATGATCCAAGTGAGCAAATTCACAAATGTGATGTAGTGATCGATTTTTCTTTGGCCGATGCAACTTTACCGATGGCAGAAATGGCAGTTCAAGCAGCCAAGCCGATGATTATTGGGACAACTGGGCATGATAGAGCCCTAAAACAAAGAATCATTCAAACCCTGTCTCCGATTCCTGTAGTTTGGGCAGGTAATTTCTCAACTGGTGTGAATATCTTATTCTATCTAACCCAGCAAGTTTCTAGAGTTCTTGATTCCAAAAGTGACTTTGACCCAGAAGTTTTAGAAATGCATCACCGCCTAAAAAAAGATGCACCGAGCGGAACCGCAGATCGCCTTCTGGAAATAATTAAGGACTCACGAAAGGCTAACGACCACGACATAACTCACGGAAGAAGTGGCATCCCAGGCGAAAGGAAAATCGAGGAAATCGGATCCCATGCCATTCGGGGAGGAGATATAGTAGGTGAACATACAGTTATGTATGCTGGAATCGGAGAGAGAATTGAACTGACCCATCGTGCGACTGATCGCGTAATTTTTGCTGCTGGAGCATTACGTGCGGCTAAATGGGTTGCTCAACAAAAACCGGGACTTTACTCAATGCAAGATGTGTTGGGGCTCCAAGGATAGATCATGATTGCATTTATCAAAGGGAAATTAATCGAATGTCAACTCACGCTTGCAATTCTTGAGGTCAATGGCATGGGCTACGAGGTCCATGTGCCCTTAACCACGGTTGAACGGCTGCCCCAGCTGGGAGAACCTGTTAAGCTTTTCACTCACGCAACCTACCGGGAGGATTCCCAAACTCTTTATGGATTCATGGACCGAGAGTCTCGTGATTTTTTTCGAATGATTGTGGATAAAGTATCTGGTATTGGTCCTAAGATTGCCTTGAACCTCCTGGGTTCTTTATCCCTACCTACCCTTAAAATCTCCATCGCAAATGGAGATGTAGCCATGCTTTCTAAAGCACAAGGATTGGGTAAAAAAACGGCTGAGCGAATAGTAGTTGAATTGAAAGATAAAGTCTTACCCAAGGAATTAACGCCCACTTCCGTTTCCAAAGCTTCAACCAGTGAAAACACTGAAATCAATCGAAACTTGGGAGGAAACCTTACTCATTATCAAGACGCTGTATCTGCCCTTCTTACCTTGGGATATAAAGCAACAGATGCAGANCAAGCGATTCGAAGAGCCTATGACTCTATGGAAGAAAATGCATCTACCGAAGAACTCATCCGAGTAGCACTTTCAAAATAATTAGCTCAAAGCTAATTTTCTTTTGATATAAATCTGTAAATAACCAACCCCTTCTTTCACTGCATTTTCCAGGGAAGANGAATTTGCAAAAAAATGTGCAATAGCAGAGGCCAATCTACAACCCGTGCCCCTAATCGCAGTACCCTGGTTTATTCTTTTCCTTTGAAAAAAAACTGGGGAGCCAGATTTTTCGATATAGATATCTTTGCATACTTCTCCTTCCGAATGCCCACCTTTTAATAGAACTGCTTTGCAACCTAACCTCATACATGCAGCGGCGAGTTCCTTCATTCCGATTAAACTCTTTACATCTTCCCCAACTATTATTTTCGCCTCTGGCAAATTTGGTGTTACTAAATCAACAATAGGAAACAGCAATTCCTTCATTGCTAAAATGGTCTCATTGTTATTTAGGCTACCGCCTGTTGAACTGCTTAGAACTGGATCAAGAACGACGCTTTTTTGCTCTAAAGAATTTAGAAANNCNCCCACTACCTTTACAGAACCGGGCGTGGGTAGCATACCAATTTTAACCGCATCGAAAGTATCTTGGCTGATAGATTGAATCTGTGACTTCAAACTCTCCACAGGAATTGCATGCGATCCAAGAAAGCAATCATGACTCTGAGAAGTGACTGCAGTGACTACGACCCTGACTTCAGAGCCTAATGCATGCAAAGTTTCATGATCAGCAAATATGCCTGCTCCACAACTNCCGTCGGAACCTCCAATTACTAATATTTTTTTCACTTAGAATGGACTATTCTAAAAGGGTTGGCATCTTTTCCGACTGCCACCTCATCATTCCACCCTGTAAGTTATTTAATTTCTGATAACCCATCGAATGAAGTATTTCACAAGCTTCCCGACTTCTCACACCCGCTTTGCAATAAACTATTATTTCATCAAGAAAATCAGGAGGTAAGATTTGCCTGACGGACTGGTCGGAGAAATACCCCAATGGAATATGTAAAGATGGATTAATAGAATCTATTTCTCTCTCCCAATTTTCTCTGACATCAATAATANGAGGAGCTTTTTTATGGCCAAAAAATTCGACGAGCTCTTGGGGTGAAATTTCACAAATAGGATCAGGTTTNGTATTAATATCTGTGCCTGTACAAGAAATTTCATTAGGCATATCTTCAAGATCTGTAATATTTAAGTTTTTTTGATCAAGTTCCAATTCTACCTTAGAAAATTGCTGTTTCAATGCATCAAATAGAACAACCTGCCCACTCAGTACTTTGCCAATCCCAGTAATCACCTTGATTACCTCGAGAGCTTGGAGTGAACCTATAATACCAGGAAGTACTCCTAATACACCAGCTTCAGCACAGGAAGGCCGTGCGTCTGCATCGGGTGCTTGCGGAAAGAGGCAGCGATAAGTGGGTCCTCCATTAAAATTAAAGACACTCAATTGACCTTCAAATTTAAAAATTGCCCCAAAAATAAGGGGCTTATTTAAAAGAACACAGGCATCATTTACTAAATAACGGGTTTCGAAATTATCGCTTCCATCAACAATTATTTCGTAATTTGAAAAAATTTCCGTGACATTTTGCGGAGTGAGTCTTTCTACTATCGGATCAATCTCCACATGGGGGTTGTGCCCTGCTAGTTTCTTTGCGGCAACATTCGCCTTACATTCACCAACATCTTTCATTTGATAGAGAAACTGCCGTTGAAGGTTTGAAATTTCAATTCGGTCGTCATCAACAATGCCAAGTCTCCCCACACCCGCCGAAACTAAATATTGCAGGACAGGACAGCCCAATCCACCAGCTCCCACAACCAAAACTGATGAGTGCTTAAGTTTTTTCTGTGCTTCAACACCAAATGTATCGAGCATCAAATGCCTTTCATAAAACTTAAGCTCTGTTTCTTTAAGAAAGTTCAATTTACAAAAATGGGATTCTTCCTGTTTTGATCAATGCTATCATTTAGATTCTGATCAGGTATCACTGATGATTCATCGTATGATTTGTCCCAATCTTTCCAAACCGCATCATAACCGGCAGAGTCAAGAAAAGTACTAATTTCATCAACGGAGCGATCATCCGAGACTTCAAATTGCTCAAGACTATCCTCATCTGCATACCCACCCGGGTTAGTCTTTGAACCAGCACTCATTGTGGTGACCCCCAAAGGTAAAAGGTTATTTCTAAGAGCAGAACTCTCTCTTGTAGAAATACTAATTTCTAGTTCGTGATTAAAAATCCTAAAAGCACAAATTAGTTGAACGAGATCCCTGTCCTCCAGGGAAACCACTGGAGAAACTTCACCTTCGCAAGGACGAAGTCGTGGAAAAGACATGGAATACTGAGTTTGCCAGTATTTCCGCTGTAGATAAGCCATATGGTGGGCGGCAAAAAAAGCATCGGTTCTCCAGTCCTTGGTTAGACCAAAAAGGCAACCAAGACCGATTTTATGGATTCCAGCTTCACCAAGTCGGTCTGGCGTGTTTAATCTCCATTCAAAATTCGTTTTTTTGCCCTTTAAGTGATGATTTGCATAACTCTCTAAATTATAAGTTTCCTGATATACTAAAACTGCATGCAAGCCACTTTTCTTTAACTTTGAATACTCTCCAGCACTCAATGGCTGAACTTCAATTGATATATTACTAAAGTGAGGGCGAAGGGAGCGAATTGCATCGTTTATATAGTTAACCCCAACTTTTTGGGAAGACTCGCCGGTAACCAATAACACATGATCAAAACCCTTTTTTTTCAGAAATCCAGCTTCTCTGAGTATTTCTGGTTCTGAAAGTGTCTTACGAGGTATATCATTACCGAGACTGAAACCACAGTAATCACATATGTTATTACACTCGTTGGAGAGATACATAGGTGCAAAGAGGCGGATGGATTTACCAAACCTTTTTTCAGTTAGATGCTTACTTAACCTGGCGATCGGTTCGAGGTAATCCATGGAAGCTAGAGGAGAAAGCAATGAAATAAAGTCGTCAATGCCTCCTCGTCCTTCCCTATTGATTGCGAGAGCTATCTTGTCTCTTGTGACAGAGTCCATGCTATGATTGAATGAACTCCAGTCCAACTTAGAAAAAACATCGGAATAATTGCTCACGAGTTTAAAATTAAATTTAGCCTAAGAAGGTTGTTAAGGGCGAAGAAGGTTGTGCAACCGCTGACTCCGAACCAATCCCTGCAATTGATGCCAACAGACCTGCATTCACTGCTTGCTTGAAAGCTTGTGCCATCTTTACAGGATCTTGCGAAACAGCCAAAGCTGTATTCACAAGAACAGCGGATGCTCCCATTTCCATTGCTTCCGCTGCGTGTGAAGGACAGCCAATTCCTGCATCTATCACAACAGGAAGGGTCGCTTGTTCAATTATAATTCGTAAAAATTCTCGACTATCCAGTCCACGATTGCTTCCGATGACAGATCCTAAAGGCATAACTGCAGCTGCACCAGCCTCTTCCAACTTTTTGCAAAGTACTGGATCTGCATGGCAGTAAGGAAGAACCACAAAACCATGATTCGCTAACTCCTCGGTCGCCTTTAGCGTCTCCACAGGATCTGGCATTAGATACTTTGGATCGGGATGAATCTCCAACTTCAACCAATTTGTGTGTAAAGCTTCCCTTGCCATCTTGGCTACAAAAACAGCTTCCTTCGCATCGCGGACACCTGAAGTGTTTGGTAAAACCTGCACATTCGATTTTTGTATGTAGGGAAGTATCGAGTCTCGTGAATCATCTTTGGGGTTAGCTCGCTTCATTGCCACAGTCACAAGTTGCGTACTGGATTCATCTATAACTTGACTCAGGGTTTCACCAGATGCGAACTTCCCAGTTCCAATAAACAACCTAGAATCAAACTTTTGTCCGGCAATCTCTAGTGGAATATTATTCATAATTTGCTCAGGCTAAGACCACATTCTTCTTTAGGTCACTGGCCTTGTTAACATAATTGGTAATTGCTGAAGTGTCCAAAGATTTCCCATCCGTTAATGCTGAACATAAAGCAATTCCATTATTTCCAAGTTGCTCGCACAGTCTTAAGTCTTCTATGGCCAAACCACCAATTAAATATACGGGAACAGGGTGCACAGAATTAATCATTTCAGAAAAATCTTTAAGTGAAAGTTTCGCTTCTAGATCAGTTTTAGTTTCGGATTTGCGAAATGGCCCCATGCCAATGTAATCCACATCAGGAAGACCTTCTTGACTAATCTCAGCTTTAGAATGAATCGTAAGCCCAATTATCCTAGAGTCTCCTAGTAAGTTCCTTGCTTCGCTCACACTCATATCCTGAATACCTAAGTGCACCCCATGAGCATCGCATTCATTCGCAATCTCTACATGATCATTAATAATAAGTTTAGCTTTAAAATCTTCACAAATTCTCCTGGCAAGTCTTGCCTCATATAAAAGATCCGTTTTGTTTAATTTCTTTGCACGCAACTGTATTAAACGGACTCCCGCCTCGCATAAAGTAAGTACTTGTTCAGAATGAGAAGAATCGACATCATCAGATGTCAGGCAATATAAAAAGGGGTACTTTTCTGAATTCTTGCCTAAAACATTTCCAAGAAAGCTCATAAAGGTGAAAACAAGGACTTCAGGCAGCTCTGATTAAATCTTTTGAGTGCTTTGACTGGATCACTGTGCCCCCACACTGATCCCAATAAAGCACAACCATCAAAGCCAACTTCAGATAAAGGAATAACTTTTTTTCGACGAATTCCCCCTAAGGCAAAAACTTTTGGCCGATTATTAATTTGTGATATGGATAGAAGCACTTCCTTCACTTCGGGCAGAGGTATTTTAGGGCGATAGCCTTGCTTGGAAATCGATTTGTATACAGGTCCGTAAAATAAATAATCGAACCTGCTGTCTACATCAGCGAGACCAGAAAGCGAATGAACAGACTTACTGATGCTTCCATTACACTTTTGAATTTGCTCACCATCTGAATGATGATAACCGGCAAGTTTATAGTCGCCTAAAAGCTCAGGGTGACGATGCATAACGATATTGGAATGAAAGTGATCGGGTATGGCATCGAGCAGACAGGAAACCTCCAAGGCAGAATGAACTGGTTTCCGCATATGCAACCTTTCCAAACCTGAATCAAAGAGCTTACAGATCGTGGTCGCTTCANTGTGCTTAAGTTTAGGTTGAGTAATTAANATTATATCCACTTTGATTTATCCTCCCTGAGTCGCTTGGATTAGAATTACCCGATCCCCTTCTATTAACTTAGTTTGATCAAAATCAGACTTTGCAATTACTTTTTCGTTAAGAGCAAGAGCCCATCCTTTCAAATCTTTCATACCTAATAAATTCAATAAGGATGTTAGATTAGAATCATCTAGTATTTCATAATTCTCATCGTTAACTGATATTTTCATTTCCTCCTATGAAGAATAAAGTTCCCCTCCTTTTGCTTTAAACTCTTGTGCTTTGCCCTCCATACCCATTTCGATCGCCTCTTGAGAATCCAATCCATTTTTCTTGGCAAACTCACGCACTTCGTCGCTGATTTTCATAGAACAGAAATGCGGACCACACATTGAACAAAAATGCGCGGTCTTAGCATTCTCATTAGGTAATGTCTGATCATGAAATTCACGAGCCCTTGGCGGATCAAGAGATAAATTAAACTGATCTTGCCAACGAAACTCAAACCTTGCTTTTGAAAGTGCATTATCGCGAAACTGTGCGGCAGGGTGGCCTTTTGCTAGATCAGCCGCATGAGCCGCAATCTTGTAGGCANTCACTCCATACCTAACATCTTCTCGGTCCGGCAAGCCTAAGTGCTCTTTAGGGGTCACATAGCAGAGCATGGCACAACCATACCAGCCTATCATAGCAGCACCAATACCACTGGTAAGATGATCATAACCAGGAGCAATATCAGTGGTCAAAGGGCCTAAAGTATAAAATGGAGCTTCATGGCACCACTCTATTTGTTTTTCCATATTCTCTTTGATCATGTGCATGGGGACATGACCTGGGCCTTCATTCATGACTTGAACCCCAAACTCCCAAGCTCGCTGGGTCAGGTCACCCTGTGTTTTCAATTCAGCAAACTGTGCCTGATCGTTGGCATCCGCAATTGAACCAGGTCGTAATCCATCCCCAATAGAAAATGAAATATCATAGGAGGCCATAATTTCGCAGATGTCATCCCAGTGCTCATAGAGAAAATTCTCCTTGTGATGAGCTAAGCACCACTTTGCCATTATAGACCCCCCCCGGCTAACAATTCCGGTCATCCGCTTGCTGGTGAGTGGAACATAGCGCAAGAGAACTCCGGCATGGATGGTAAAATAATCCACACCCTGCTCCGCTTGTTCAATTAAAGTATCTCTAAAGATTTCCCAGGTTAAGTCCTCTGGTTTACCATTGGCCTTCTCCAATGCTTGATAAATCGGGACAGTGCCTACCGGAACTGGGCAATTTCTTANTATCCATTCCCGAGTCCGATGAATGTTCTTACCCGTTGAAAGATCCATTAGGGTATCGGCTCCCCATTGAGTTGCCCACCTCATCTTTTCAACTTCTTCTTCAATAGAAGATGCAACGGCCGAGTTTCCAATATTAGCATTAATCTTAACTAAAAAGTTTCTCCCAATAATCATGGGCTCAAGCTCAGGATGATTTATATTAGCAGGAATAATTGCACGACCTCTTGCAACTTCGCTTCTTACAAATTCAGGAGTTATCTCGCTTGGTATGGATGCCCCAAATGACTCACCATTATGCTGATGAGACAATTCATTTCTGTCGTGATCTGGATTAACATGCAGGTTATCACTTACACTTTGTAAACGCACATTTTCACGAATAGCGACAAATTCCATCTCTGGAGTTATTATTCCTTCGCGTGCATATTGTAATTGAGTAACACAAGAACCTTTACGGGCTTTTAAAACTCTCAATCTCNACCGGTCAAAGTCAGGCAACTCATTTTTCTGCGCTGAAAGCTTACGATCGTGCAAATCGGATAGATAACCATTATCAGTCGGCTTGATTTCCCTCCCTTCAATTTGTTCAGTATCATTACGATCTTGGATCCACTTAGATCTTACTTGAGGAAGGCCTTCAGCATAATCACCATCAAATTCTTCATCTCCCCAAGCTCCCGAAGTATCGTATACCCTTACAGGCTCATTTTCCTCTGTCGTACCGTCGGCTTTATTTGTAGGCGATAAAGAAATCTCCCTCATGGGAACCTTTATGGTTGAATTTGAATTTTCCAAATACACTCGAGTAGAGTTTTCAAACTCTGTAAGTGATTGATTATCTTGGTCTTCGACTTTTTTGATCATGGGATTAATTAGGTAGACGAAGGAATCAAGTAAAGTTTTCCCTCCGACGGATTTCGTATCAGGTTCAAAGGGTAATGATCAGTGAAACCAATTCTCAGACGCTTCCTGCGACTCCCCTAAACGAAAATCAATCTAGAGACATAAGAAGCCTTGGC
>NHCX01000041.1 GCA_002168015.1 Verrucomicrobia bacterium TMED44 | reverse complement strand
AAACTTTTCCGGAGCGGCAAGGGGCGTATGTGGCGAATAAGTGCTGAGGTAGCAAAAAAAAGGATCGTCACCGGACTCCCTTATAAAAGTCATGGCTTCTTCAAAGAAAATATCTTCCCGGAAGCCTTTCGTTTTGATTCGTTGCCGATTGCGAACAAAAGTCGCGTCAAAATGTTGTAAAGGACCTCCTTGATTAGTTGAGCACCAGTCAAAGCCTTGTCCCTCAGGTCCAGGTTTATTACCCAAGTGCCATTTACCGATGAATCCAGTTTGATATCCTGCATCCTTTAAAATTTCGGGCAGGCATATTACTTCTTCGCGTAGTTGTTGACGCGGTGGAATGGTATGGGTTACCCCGCTCCGAAATTCATGCATTCCACTTAGAATTGCCGCCCGAGTAGGGGAGCAAGATGGGCTTACATAAAAATTTTCGAAGCTGACCCCTTCTGCTCGGACCTTATTTAAATGAGGGGTCTTTAAGTAAGGGTGTCCATGTGCATGCACATCTCCGTAACCCTGGTCATCGGTTAGAATTAAAATGATATTTGGTTTCTTAGCGTGGGAGAAGATCGTGATTAGCAAAAGGAGAGAAGTTATTTTCATAAGGAGTTTTTAATTGACCGACCAAGTGAATGACAAGAAGTATAGGTTTTCTCGCTTTTAATTCACCCAATTCTCTCCCTTCATCCAAGATGAATTTAAATGGTTCCTTTTTCTCCGTCTTTTTTTTCTTTTGTCTTACTACCTCGGGTGAAAAAAGTGAACGACCGGCAAAGCCAAATATAGTTCTTATTTTAGCGGATGATTTGGGATGGCAGGATGTATCCTGTTATGACATTGACGAGCCAACCCCCATGGAAACTCCTTACATCGATGCACTCGCTAGAAGGGGGGTACTTTTTAGACAGGGATATTCTCCTGCTCCCACTTGTGCCCCCAGCCGTATTGCCATAATGACTGGCCGTCACCCTGCGGTGACTCAGAAAACTCATGTAGTTGGTGGTCACCCCCCTACGCCTTACAATAAAACCGCCCATCCAGTGATGGATCCGTGGTATAGTGGTAGAATGAAACTCTCTGAAGTTACTATAGCCGAAGCTTTGAAAAGTAATGGCTATAAAACCGGGCATTCAGGAAAGTGGCATATGGCCATAGATCATAACGCTTTTCCACAGCCCGAAGATCAGGGCTTTGATTTCTCTAGGCATGATCTGGGTGTGAGCCGTGCGATGCGTCCTCATCGTCTATCAGGCTTTGCCACAAAGAATAAGAATGATCCGTATCGCTTGGATAAAAAAGGTTATCCAAGAGATCAAATGACATTGGATGCCTTGCGTTTTATTGAGAAGAATAAAAAGAGTCCATTCTTTATCTATTATGCGACCTGGTTAGTTCACACGCCTATTCATAGTCGTAGCCGTTCTCTTCTCGAGAAATATTGTAAAAAACTAGGGGTTTCTCCTCCTGCGGATCCCAATGGCTGGGAATTGGCTGGGCAGAATAATCCTTATTATTGTGCCATGGTTGAAATGTTTGATCATTATGTCGGGCAGATCATTTCTTATCTTTCCCGGACAAATGATCCGCGTTGGGTCGGGCATAAACTGATTGAAAATACTTATATCATTTTTACCTCAGATAATGGCGGGATGGAAAAGGTCACCGGAGAGATCATCACCGATAATTTTCCTTTAGATAGAGGTAAAATAAATTTGGAAGAGGGTGGGGTGCGTGTACCTTTGCTTATTTCTGGGCCTCACATCAAACCAAGCCAAATAAGCAATGTGATGGTGAATGGACTCGATTTTTACCCTACAATCTTGAGCTGGACCAATACTCTTAAGCCTCATCATTTATTCTTGGATGGCTGCGACTTGAGTAAACTGCTCAAACAGAACCCTCTAAATTCAAATCTTGTAACTGACAGGGAGGGAATAATGCGTGATTCCATGATCTGGCATTTTCCACATGGCATCGCACAGGAATCAACGATTCGTAAGAATGGATGGAAACTAATCTATAATTACATCCCTGGCCGGCCAAAACTTCAGTTGTTTCATCTTTATGATAATTTTCACCAACAGGCGAAAAGAATTGATATTGAAGAGTCCAAAAATTTGGCCGAATCTTTACCTGAAAAAGCTCAGGAACTAAAAACCGAACTCATGGACGAATTAATTCATATGGGTGCATCCTTTCCTTATTTTAATCCTCATTATAAAAGCTTTCTGCCGAACAAAGAAAAAGTTTGCGAGGGAGTGCAACATGGAACTGAGGGAACTCAAGTGTGGGCNGAGTTCGAAGAGCGGGGGGCTGAAGTTACAAGTGGGCAGATTGTTTATACTTTAAATGGATCTCAGAAATCGGAGGAATGGTTTATTTCACCTGCAAGAGTTAAGGGAAATAAGTTAGTTGGTTTGATTCCACCAACCACGACGCATTACCTTTTTAATTTTATTGATGAGAATAATTTTTTAGTCTCATACCCGGAAATGCCCGACAAGCTGAGTGGTGGGAGCCGGAAAGGGAAAATTCCCTATTCTAGAAATGCTTTTAGAGCTAATTAAGTAGTAGGTAGAAATTCACCAAGTTTCCTCTTTGGTGCGAGGTAGTTGGTGACATAGTCTTGAACTGCATCTTCCAAGTTGAAAAAAGTTGTCGGGAACCCTGTTGATTCTAGTTTGGTCACAACTGCTTCGGTGAAGTATTGATACTTTTCTCTAAGGATTTCTGGCATTTCGATATAACGAATATTGGGGCTCAGGTTGAGCGCAGCAAAAATTGCATTGGCTAAATCCAACCATGTCCGTGCCTTTCCGTTCCCTAAGTTAAACAGGCCATTGGCGTCATCGTTTTCTGTAAGCCATAAAGTCATACATACAGCATCTTTAATATATAAAAAATCCCTCATTTGTTTACCATCTTCATAATCCGGGTGATAACTTTTAAAGAGGGTCATTTCTCCCGTGCGCAAGATTTGCTCGTAGGCTTTACTTACGACTGAGCGCATGTCTCCTTTGTGTTCTTCATTCGGTCCATACACATTGAAGTATTTAAGTCCAACAATATTTTGTAACCATCCAGCTTTTTTGGCAAAGAGATCAAAATTATGCTTGGACCACCCGTACAGATTGAGGGGTTTATATTTTTCTATATCTTTTGCGTGATCATCCATTCCAAGATCGCCATCGCCATAGGTGGCCGCAGAGGATGCATAGACAAACCGAACTTGATTCCTGAGAGCCCAATCGCATAACTCCTGCGTGTATAAAAAATTATTATCAGTGAGATATGCCTCGTTGGATTCAGTTGTGCTCGAGCAGGCTCCAAGATGGATAATTGTTTTTATCTCATTTAATTTTGAGCTATCTTCCCTGAAAAGGGATCGGAATTCACTCACTCCTAGATGGTCCTTAAAATCTAAGGGTTGTAAGTTTTCTTCTTTCGCACCACCACTTTCCAAATTATCAACTGACCAAATATTACTGAGATTACGGTTATTAATCCCCCAAATTGTTGCACTTCCGATAAGGCCAGCACTCCCAGTCACAACCGTGATACCTTTTCCCAAATTATGCATTGGATAATTCTATGGATCGATTACGGGCAGCCGTTGTAGCTCTTTTAACGATTTCCCTCAATTCATCTGCTGAGAAGCTTTCAAGGGCGGCTTGCGTAGTGCCATTGGGAGATGTTACCTGATTTCTAAGCTCCTCGGGAGAAAATGTTGATGCTTCCATGAGCTTGGCAGATCCAATCACAGTTTGGTGGGCAAGTTCTTTTGCCATCTCTGGACTAAGTCCAATTTCTTTGGCAGCTTCTTCCAGCGCACAGGTAAATTCAAAAATATATGCAGGACCGCTTCCACTTATGGCTGTTATTCGATCAAGGTCGGATTCCTCGTGTAGCAAATAAATCTGGCCAAGGGAGGATAAAATATTCCTGGTAACCTCCTTATCCACTTCCTCGGCTGGACTTAGAAAAAAATAACCGGATGCGCCTTCCCCGATTTGACCCGGTGTATTAGGCATGGAGCGGACAATATTTCGGGCCTTGGGAAATGTTTGTTCCAGCCGGTTAAGAGTTATTCCTGCCATAATCGATAATATCAGGCAATCACTTGTATTTTCAGCAACACTGAGTGGTAGTTCACTTAATTGCTGTGGTTTGCAACCGAGAACTAAGGTTGCTGGAGCTTTGGCCAGCATCTCCTCAATCGTAGTAAACCTTTTGATATTGGTGAGGGAAGCAAGTTTTTCTGATGTACCATCATTTGCAGAGCAACAAGCGATTTCATCGGATTGAAAAGTATTCGATTTCAGTATGCCCTGAACAATCGCAGTTACCATTTTGCCTGCTCCGACAAACGCAATTTCAAGACTCATAGTTTTTAATCGTGCTTGGTTGGGATGAGACTGTGATACAGGCTCCAGCAAGGTCATGCAGGCAGCGTTTCTTTCGGTTGGCCAAGCAAAATGCAAAATTGATTAAGCCGGGAATAAAGAAGGGAGACATCAGGCTTAATGCACTTGTACCTTTGAGGACTGAACGGGCAAATAGCCTAAGGGCTGTGGGTTGAGAATCCCGTTGGATCGACTGGGTTCTAAGTCGTAAGGTAGCCTTACCTAAAGTTTGTCCTCGGAAAAAAAGTTCGCTTAGGAAAAAATATGTAGTGGGTAATATACAGGCTAAAAAAATCATCGTCACCAACATGTCATATGTTTCCTCCGAAAGATTTGCATTTTCAAGAAACTCCGTGGTTTTATGTAAATTTGATTGCTCCTGCTGGGAGAGGAGACTTGCATCGATGACCAACTGATTGAACTCTTGACCGGCTTGGGCAGAATACATTTTGGGCAGAACCTGAACGATCGATTGGAGCAAAACCACGATAAGGATCATGTCCATGGCAAAGGCAACGATGCGTTTCCAGATAGGCACAATCATTGGGTCTTCTGAAATCTCAGCCGTATCAAGTGAATCTCGATTCATTGTATTTTATTACTCAAAAGCATATGTTCAAACGCTTTTACAGTATTACTCATAAGCATGGCTACAGTCATGGGGCCAACTCCACCTGGTACGGGTGTAATGTAAGAACATTTAGGTGCCACCCCGGCAAAGTCTACATCGCCGACTAATCGAAAGCCTGATTTTCGAGTTTCATCTAAAACCCGGTTGATACCCACATCAATAACAATGGCACCTGATTTGACCATTGACTCAGTGACAAAGTTTGGTTTGCCGATTGCAGCGATTAAGATGTCAGCCTGTTGGGTGTGATGGGCAAGGTCAGTTGTTCGTGAGTGGCAGTAGGTAACAGTGGCATTTCCTGGTATTCCTTTCTGNAAAAGAAGCATGCCAACTGGCTTGCCTACAATTAGGCTTCTCCCTAAAACGACCACATGTTTTCCAGTGGTATCTGTCTGAGTGCGTTTGATAAGCTCAAGTATGCCAGCGGGGGTACAGGAAGCAAAAGCATGGTTATTTTCTTGGCATAGTAAGCCTAGGTTTGTGGCATTAAAACCGTCCACATCCTTGGCAGGAGAAACATGATTGAAAACCTTTCGATCATCCATGTGAGATGGCANCGGGGATTGGACCAGTATTCCATGAACTGAAGAGTCGGCATTCAGTTCAGAAATTTGTTTAAGCAGGNAGCCTTCTTTCAGAGTTTTTGGGAAAACAAGTAAACGGCTTTCTATCCCAATTTTTTCCGCTGTTTTTTCTTTTTTCCTAACATATGAAATGGAGGCTGGATCTTCTCCCACCCGAATAAAAACAACACATGGTTTTTTATCTTTAAACGATCGAATGCGTTCTGTTAGATCGTTCAGTAAATCAGATGCTACGGCATTGCCGTCAAGGACTTCCATGAGTGAGGGTTTATTTCCAAATATCAGGCTGTAAGGTCAGGAGGTCGATTAATCAACGCTGCGGAGAATTCTTGCCCTTATAACCAGATCTTTTTTGTCTTTAGAGATGGGCTCTAACTTTCCAAGAATGTTGACATGCTTATTCTCAAAATCTAAAGGATCGACGACTTTCAGATTTTCGATATCTACAAAAGCGAGTCTTCGTCCTTGCGAGTTTTGCAATTGAAATGGATAATTTTTCTCAAAACCAAGATTNCTGGGTTGTAAAACTAATTTGCCTTCGAAATTTCGATGAAGATTAACCGCTGGTGGGATAGCTGGAGGAGAAACTTTCATGTTTATTCCATCTGTCTGAGATTGTTTAGTTTCCAAAGGATCCAATTCTTTAATTGCAAGGGGTTTGTTTTCGATTGGAGCAGTCTCTTGCGGGACGGTCGGTCCGGAATTTACTGGTAATTTCTGATTCCATTTGCTGCGCCCTACAACTACAGGTTCAACCTCCGGACCGGTGCTAAGATTTTCAGGTTGGTCAACGGATGATTGATAGAAAGCATCCGCTAAATTAACCCCAATGTTTTCCTCGGCATTAACCGATCTGGGATAAGATGCCAAGACCGAACCTATTAAATAAACAATAGCCAATTTTTTAATGATTAAATTTCCCATGAATGCAATTTAGAAAACTTAACGGGGAAAGAGCAAATCAATTTCTTTGGTATTTAGCTCTCGAAAACTCCCAAGCGGAATTTTATGAAGTTGAAAGCCGCCAATCGAAATCCTTCTAAGNTTTTTTATTTGATATCGAAAATGTCCAAATACTCTACGAATCTCTCTTTTTTTCCCATGGCTTAAAATTATTTCCAGTCGTGTTTCCCCGATGGGAGATTTTCCTTTAGCCCGAATTTCATCGATTCTCAGAAACTCGCCCTCATCTTCAATTCCTTGAATCATTAAGGGTAAATGTTCATGTANTAAGGGTTGTTTGATTTCCACCTGATATTTTTTTCTGATTTGCTGGGATGGATGTGTCAGGCGGTGAGCCAATCTTCCATCATTGGTGATAATCACCAAGCCTTCGCTATCCAAGTCGAGTCTTCCTGCACAAAAAAGACGAGTGCCATTAAACCTTTGAGGAAGAAGTTCGAAGATCAACCGGTCCGCAAAATCATCATGATTCGAGCAAGTGTAACCCTTAGGCTTATTTACCGCTAAAGTAATGGGAACAGGTGCTTTAACCCGAACAATTTTACCGTTTACTTTAACAGNGTCTTCATGTGGAGAGACTCTCATTCCAAGATTTGCCACTTTTCCATTCACAGTAACCTTTGCTTCTTTAATCCAAACTTCACCCATTCTTCGTGAACACAGACCTACATCTGCCAAAAATTTTTGGAGTTTTGGTTTGTCTAGATTGGGATTTTGATAAGAACTTTTTTTTGTCATGAAACTTGTGTGTTGCTTTACGTCTTCGAATTTAGCATTTGTCAAATGTAGACCTTTTATGAAACGCATAAGAGAATCAAATTGAACTTTAATGAGCGAGGATTTNAAAAATAATAAAANAGCGGTGGTGACCGGAGCGGGTCGNGGTATTGGTCGCGGAATAGCTGAGGCTTTGGCCCGTGACGGAATCGAAGTATACTGTGTGAGTAAATCGGAATCGTCCTGTGGTGCCGCTGCAGAAGCAATTTGTGAAAATGGAGGTAATGCGCACGCCCTTGCGGTAGATGTTTCTTCCGGTGGAGAAATCAAAGCGGCTTGCGAAAAACTTTTGGAGGAAAAAGAAAATATCGATATTCTTGTCAACAATGCAGGAATAACCCGCGATAATTTGCTTTTTCGAATGGAAGAAGATGATTGGAATGCTGTACTTACAACAAATCTGACCAGTTGCTTCCATTGGATTAAGGCGTTGGGTAGACCGATGACTCGGAAGCGCTGGGGGCGAATCGTAAATGTTTCTTCGGTTGTGGGTTTGACCGGAAATGCAGGCCAGGCAAATTATGCAGCTGCCAAGGCGGGAATGATTGGATTAACTAAAAGTTTAGCCCGGGAATTTGCAGCCCGTACCGTCACAGTAAACGCAATTGCCCCAGGATTTATAGATACAGATATGACTTCCGGTTTGGATGAACGTGTTAAGGAAGTTGCCTTGGGGCAGATTCCTTTAAAACGCTTTGGCAGTGTAAATGATATTGCTGAAATGACCTCTTTTTTATGTTCAGACAAAGCTTCCTATGTGACCGGACAAGTTTTTACGGTTGACGGAGGCATGGTGATGTGAGCATGAAGAAATTGTAAATTAACCTATCTTAAATATTATGTCAGAAAATAACGCCAACCGCGTAAAAAAAATAATCATCAGTCAGCTCAATGTTAGTGAGGAACAAGTTACTCCTGCTGCCAGTTTTATCGATGACCTAGGAGCAGATTCTCTAGACCAAGTCGAATTGGTTATGGCTCTCGAGGAAGAGTTCGATGATATGATTCCGGAGGAAGAAGCTGAAAAGCTTCAGACTGTCGGTTCAGTGATTGAATATGTTGAAAAAAACTTTTCTTCTTAAATTTTTTTAAATTAGGAGAGTGGATGGGAATGCACTCGCTACAATCTTTTTCCAATATGCTATGAACCAAGTTGTCGTAACCGGAATGGGTGTACTTACTTCGGTAGGTACTGGTGTGGATAATTATTGGGACGGCTTACTGGCCGGAAAATCCGGAATCACTGCAGTCAGTCGATTCGATTGCTCCGATATAGCCAGCAAAGTTGCTTCGGAGATCAAGGATTTTAATCCCGAGGACTACATGGATCCGAAAGAGGCCCGTAGAAATGATCGCTATGCTCAACTTGCGCTGGCTGCTTCTCATCATGCATTGAAAGATGCGGGGTTATCCAGGGATGATCTTATCCCGGAGCGTACTGGGGTGATTGTTGGATCAGGAATCGGTGGTATGGAAACCATTGAAAAGCAGATGACTACGTTAATTGAGCGGGGTCCACGGAGAGTCTCTCCCTTTATGATCCCTTCCCTTATTGCTAATATTGCTGGAGGAATTATTGCAATTGATATCGGTGCTAATGGACCAAATTTCTCGCCCGTCAGTGCCTGTGCATCTGGCTCTCATGCAATTGGCGAGGCATTTGAAATGATTCGGCGTGGAGTTGCTGATATGATTTTTGCTGGAGGTAGTGAAGCCGCAGTAACGCGAATTGGGTTCGCTGGCTTTTCCTCGATGAAAGCAATGAGTACGAAATTTAATGACGACCCAAGTCGTGCTTCCAGACCATTTGACAAAAACAGAGATGGATTTGTAATGGGGGAGGGTGCGGGCGTCCTTGTTTTGGAGACTCTTGAAAGTGCTCAAAAAAGGGGAGCTCGCATTTACGCTGAAATTATTGGGTATTCTGCAACTTGTGATGCATTTCATGTTACGACTCCGGATGGCGAAAGTAAGGCACTTACCAATTGCATGAATTTAGCCATCAAGCAGGCTCGAATCAGTCACGATAGTGTTAATTATGTCAATGCACATGGAACTTCAACTCCTTACAATGATCGCTCAGAAACGGTAGCCCTGAAAAATGTATTTGGAGAACATGCTAAAAATGGTCTTATGATTAGTTCAACCAAGTCCATGACAGGACATTTATTGGGTGCTGCCGGTGCCATTGAGGCAGCTGCAGTTTGCAAATCGATTGAGGGAAATATAGTTCCTCCAACGATCAACTATGATGATCCAGATCCGGATTGTGACTTGGATTATGTTCCCAATGAATCACGGGAGGTTCCTGTTCAAGTTGCAATGAGCAATAATTCTGGATTTGGCGGTCACAACGCCTCTCTAGTCTTCCAAAATATTTAATTTGATTGCACATACTGCTGATTGTGCTTGCGAGAATTTTTACTTAGATTATTTTATAAGTATTTAGAGTGCACCCGTAGCTCAATTGGATAGAGTGCCTGGCTACGGACCAGGAGGTTGGGGGTTCGACTCCCTCCGGGTGTGCCATT
>NHCX01000040.1 GCA_002168015.1 Verrucomicrobia bacterium TMED44 | reverse complement strand
TTATAATCTCACAGACGGATCTCCCACTGCCCGTGGTCAAATAGTGGAATGGTTAGCTCAGAAATTACATGTCTCACCGCCTGCATTTACAGAAAACGACTCTGAAAAAACCCCGAACCGAAAAATTTCCAACCAACGAATTATTGCGGAATTAAACTGGACGCCAAAGTATCCCTCTTTCATTCAAGGATACGAAAGCTTGCTTGCGTAGAATTTTCTCTCTAAGGTTTTACAAATGGTAGGAGTCGGAAAATTACTTAAACAAGCACAAAAAATGCAGCAGAAGATGGAGGATGCACAAGCCTCCCTCGCTGAAGAGATCTTAGATATTTCTGGTGGTGGCGGGGCGGTTTCCATTCAGATATCAGGCATGGGTGAATTTAAGGGTTTAACATTGGACCCGGATTTTTTGAAAGAGGATCCAGAGTTTGTCAGTGAGGCCATTCTGCAGGCCATTGTGGATGCTTCCGAACAAGCGAAGAAAAAAAATGACGATGCAATGAGCGGTCTTACTGGGGGGATGCAAATGCCCGGTTTGTTTTGATCTTTCTTACTCGTAGAGTTTTTTGAACGAACCTTATGAAAGATTGGTGCAAAGCCTGAAAGCTTTGCCTGGACTGGGCTATCGTTCGGCAGAAAAAATAGCCCTCCACCTTTTAGTGGAAAAGCCTGCGAAATCCGAAGAACTAACTGATCGTATTTCTGTAGCAAGGCAACAATTAGGGCCCTGTTTAATTTGTGGAAATTTGACGGATGAAGATGAATGTAATATATGCTCTTCGGAAGTGCGTGAAGTGGAAAGACTTTGCATCGTAGAAAATGTAACCGACCTTTTTGCGATGGAGAAAGCAGGAGTATTTCGTGGTAAATACCATATTTTGATGGGGAAACTATCACCGGTAAGGGGAGTCGGCCCGGAGCAACTAAACATTAACAGCTTACAGCAAAGGCTTGAAAATAGTGATGTAGAGGAAGTTATTCTCGCATTGAGTAATGATATGGAAGGGGAGGCTACTTGTCATTTTATTAAAAATGAAGTATTGAAAGACTCTAATCTAGAGGTTACCAGGATCGGTTTTGGTCTGCCAAGCGGAGGGGGCATAACCTATGCCGATGAAAATACTCTTTTAAATGCACTACAAAGCAGGAAGACTTTGGATAGCTGAATGAGTAAGATATCGTTTTATTGATTCCAATCCATCCATGCAGGGATCGAGTAATTGTAATACCTGGGACTCTCGGATGATGTGTTATCCCACAGCCACCAGCCTCCTGAAGTTTCGGACCATAAGAAGGAATCAGCAAAAGTCACCTGAGCAGCCCAAATCCATCCATGCTTGTTGTGCCAAAACCAAATATTGCTTGAGTCACTGACAACCGGGTAAATCCATCCAAAGCGCAGATGATAAGCCCATCCGCTGTCGTTTTGGAAAAATATACCGAACCATGATGAGTCATACCAGCTAGGTGCAATTTCGGTAGTACCCTGTAAACTCTTTTCCAAAGACTTGACGGTGAAAACTGCAGTCACATTACGATCCTCCGTCATACTAGTTGTGGTAAATGGGAGAGTAGAATTAGCCACGGTACCACCCTCCCATCTTGTGAATTCATACCCGTCTGCTGCAAGTGCGGATAAGGAAGCAGTATAGCCATAGTAGTATTTTGCGCCTGTGGAGACGGAACCTCCGACGGTGGCCGAAGTTTCTAGGCTATATAGATTACGGGTGAATGAAGCTGTTACATTCATATCCTCAGTTAGCTCCAAGATGGTGGAGGGAATCAGGGGGTTATTCATGGCGTTACCTGACCATTTTTCAAAAGTATAGCCAGGAAGAGGGTTGGCAGTGACCTCGACAATCGTGCCGTATTCGTATGTACCCGCACCAGATACGGTACCGCCTGTTGTCGGAGGCATGACAAGGCTACGAGTTTGGATTGTGAAATTAGCAGTGACCGTACGGTTTTCTGTAATCAGAACTTCAGTCGAAGCATTTCCCGGTGAAAATACCCCCCCTCCTGTCCAGTTAGAAAAGGTGTATCCGGGTAAAGCTGTGGCAGAAATATTTGCATTGGTTCCAAACTCATAGCTACCCGNACCAATGGTCGTTCCTCCATTGGATTCATTAATTTCGAGAGTGAAAGTCTTTTTCTTGAAGTTTGCTGTAATGGTTAAATTCTCGGACAGGGAAACTTGAGTGGTTGAAGAATTTGAATCAACCACCCCCATCCCTCCCCAGGAAATAAATTCGTAACCAACAAGAGGGCTAGCTGAAATAGTAACGAGAGAATTTCTAGGATAACTTGCCCCTCCTTGCGTTGTACCTGATGATGTGGGGTTAGCAATCATAGTAAGTACAAAACTATCATCGGGAATAAGAGAGAAGGTTGCATGAATGCTTTTATTCCCATCTATGGAAACGGATGTGGATGGTGAAGTGAGATTATTTTGAAGATCGCCTGACCATCCTGTAAATGTATAACCTTCTTCGGGTAAAGCTGTTATTACTACTTCCTGTCCGTAGGAATAGTTTCCTTCACCCAACACCGTACCGCCTGCGGAGGAGGTGACTGTGAGTTGATGGTAGTTGATGGAAAAGAGTGCAGAAATTGATCGGGATTGATTCATTTCGACGGAGGTGGATAACGAAGAAGAATCGACAATACCTTCTCCATTCCAATTATTAAAAGTATATCCAGGTTTCGGATTGGCAGAGATGGTGGCCATTTCTCCGTGGGAGAAATTACCTTCACCAGAAACTGAGCCTCCATTTCCGGCAAGTAGTGTAAGCTCGTATAAATTTGGTGAAAACTGGGCACTGATATTTCGGTCTGCTGTCATGTTGACCGAGGTCACAGGCGATGAATAATCTGCGATTCCTTGCCCTCCCCAGCCAGTAAATGAGAAGCCTGTAGCTGGACTGGCAGATATTACTGCCTGTGTGCCGTGATTAAAGTTTCCGGATCCAGAAACTGATCCGCCCAGACTCGAATTTAACTCAAGTGTATAGGTCTTTAGGCCAAAGTTTACTGTGATTGAAAGATTTGAATCGACTGTAATATTCACAGGGTTTTCAGATCCGTTTAGATCTCCTGACCAGTTTTCAAAGCTATATCCCTCCAATAAGGTGCTGGCAGACAAGGTGGCCGTTTGACCATATTCATAGAACCCCACTCCACTTACTTGGCCAGACCCTTCCGGCAAAACTGTTCCACTAATTGTGAAAACTTTAGGTGAGAAATTAGCAGTCACTGCTCGTGCCTCAGTCATATTGACCGATGTACTCAGGGATGCCGTATCAGTTATTCCACCTCCCGACCAACCGGTAAATAAATAGCCCGTGTCCGGAATTGCCGTTATTGTCGTAAGCGTTCCATGCGGAATATTACCTGCCCCTGTAACTGTTCCGCCGGTAGAGGCTGTGACAGTTAAAGGGTAAGTGTTTAAGTCAAATGTAGCGGTCAGGTTTACATTAGAATCAATTTGAAAAGTTAAGGGATTTTCGGTCCCCACCGAGGATCCAGTCCAATTGATAAATCTATATCCGTTCTCTGCATCAGAGGAGGCAGTGAGAGTGACCGTGTCTCCGTGGTTGTAGGTTCCTATTCCTGAAACTGAACCGGAATTAGTGGGTTCAATCACTGCATTTACTGTGTAAGAATTAAGAGTGAAGTTTGCGGTGACCGTTTGTGCTTGGGTCATATTAATCGTGGTGTTAGGGGCTGTTGAATCGGATACCGAAGCACCTGTCCATCCAGTAAACGAATAGCCGGTGCTGGGGGTTGCCGTTATACTTCTATCAGATCCGTGCTGAATACTTCCAGAACCGGTCACCGTACCACCAGTGGTGGTATTTACTATCAGTGAATGCATACTCAGGGCGAAGTTAGCGGTCAAGGAAAGGTTGGAGTTCATCACCAAGTTTAAGGAGGTTGCCGAGCCTGTGCTGGCTCCGGACCAATTTTCAAAAGTGTAACCATTGGCAGTGGACGCCACGGACACAGAAGCGGTAGCACCTTGGTTATATACGCCTGCCCCGGAAATGGTGCCTGCTCCTACAGGAAAAATTAAGATATCGAGTAAATATGAGGGCCATGAACCATCGCGTCGCTGATTCCTTTGAAACATGGGCCAGTCAGAAGGTGCGGGTCCAGTGCCCACATCCACGCAATATATGCGATTGTCGTAGCATCCATAATAAAGCTTGCCATTTGAACTAAGTGTGAGAGATGAATCAACTATGCCACCAATACTAAATGGGCATTCGGTTTCATTTGTGTCCCATGCTTTGGTACCGTTGGCGTCAAAAGCAAACAGGTGGTTCTGACCTCCACCTGTGTAGCCAATCACATAGGTCCGGCCATTTTCATCAACAACCGGACTGCTGTAAAATACATCCCCTACGAATGCATCCCATGTTACACCACCTGATAGAGTAGAGAGCGAACGGAGATATCCGTCTCGCGAAACAAAGAAAATATCGTCATTGATCCCCAACACTGGAGAGGTGTCGACGCGGTCCCCAGTCAAAAATTTCCAATTAAGTGAGGCATTGGTTTCGTTATCAGATATTGAATAGCAGTAGCCATTTCCCGAGCCGAAATATATATTTCCTGACAGGTCCAGTGCGGCGGATGAAAGAATTGAATTATTACTGTCTGCTACATTGTCAACTTGGTAAGTCCATTTACTGGAACCGTCCGAATTGACGGCATGAAAGCTTCCATTCTCATCACCAAAATAAATTGTGCCATCTTGACCTAGTGCAGCAGACGCGGTAATCGGTTGGCCTGCAAAATATTCCCATGCGACCGAACCATTACTTTCAAAAGCATAAAAGATTGAATCTTTGGATCCTACATAGATTTTTCCATCTGCCCCAACTGCTGGGCTTGCGATCACATTGCTATTGGTTGCGTATTCCCAAATCTTTTGACCATTATTTGGATTGATGGCGTAAAGTTTATTATCCCAAGAGCCGACATATATTGTTCCATCAACTCCAACTGCAGGAGTCGAATCAACCCAGTTGCCTGCTGGAAATGTCCATTTCGTAGTTCCATCAGGATTAAACGCATGCAATTGGTTGTCATTTGATCCAATGTAAATGGCACCATCGGTGCCTATTGTTGGAGAGGAGAAGATTACTCCGCTGGTACTGGCATTCCAATCCATGGAAGCATGAGTGAAGGAGGAAGCTGCCAGGTTTTGACTCATGGTGTATACATAATCTCCATCATTTCCACTACTTCCACCAGTCGCCAACCCGGAGGCGTAAAAAGTGACGCTCCCTTCATCGGTTGAAGGTGCCGTCCATTGGAAATTCCAAGTCCCAGTCAAAGAAGAACCTCGATGTTCTGCTGAATCACTCTCGATACCCATGTCATTGGAAACTGCAGTTAACTGTCCTCCCAAATTACCGTTAATTTTGGGGGACAGTTGGAAGCCGTAACCTCTTGCGTGAGTTCCGGAAACTGTGAGAGCAAGGTTGTAAGTCTGACCGGGAACATAGCTTGTGGGAAGCCCGCTAAGACTGATCCCTCCATCTCCCGAATTGACAGAGTTTCCTCCATGACAAGAAGTGCAGTTTAAAGATTCTCCATGGTATCCACTTGGAGGATTACTGGAGTTTGCCAACAGGGTGTTCCCCAAAGTGAATAGTAGAAATATTTGGAAAGTGAACTTCACATATTTGTATTAGCAATAGGTAATTTAATATTACAACCTAGCCTTTTAGGTCTAAGATTCAAAAGGAAAAGAAATTATAAATTTTGAACCATTTAAATCACTGTTTTCTAGTTTCAACTCTGCGTTCATGCTTTGAGAGAGTTGTTGTGCAATTGCTAGACCGAGTCCGGTTCCTCCTTTTTTACGGCTTTTTGTAGGGTCAAAAAGAAATTCTTTTTCCGATTCAGGGATTCCACCACTTGAGTCCGCAACATAAAGTATAATTGTTTCCCTCATGTTTTCTTCTCCTATTTTAACTAGGCTTTGATGATTGGATTCAAAAGCATTTTCTATCAATGTAGAAATAATTGGAGTCAAAAGAGCGGTGCGGAGGTTATCCATTTCCAAATCTAGTCCGGCACTATCTTCAACGATAATTTTGCCCTTTGGGAAATTATCCTGTGCCCGGGCCACAATAGATTGTAGGATATCCCGTAGGCTAACTTGATAATATTGTTTTTGTTCCTCGATTTCTTTGAGTGAGTTTAGGGACTGAGAGACTAATTCTTTGATTTGAACTTGGATGGAATGAAGTTCTTTCGGATCAATATTCCGCTTCGTTTCCGCTTCTCGAGTAATAATTTGTAGTCGAGTGAGAGGAGTTTTTAGCGAATGCATCAAATGACCTGCCAGGGCACCAAGACTGACTGTTTTGTATGCCTGAGCCAATTTTTGATTAGTACGTTGAAGCAGTTGATTTTTTATTTCCAATTGATTTTCCCGATTTTGAATACGTCCATTTAAGAATCGAAAAATTAAGAATAGCAGTATGGTCCCCGTTCCAACAATCAACAGACCCTGCTGAACGATCTGCTGATCAATCGCATTCCACTCGTTGAGGATAAACTCTTCTCCAATCTGAACCTCAAAGAAACAGGGTTTTTCAAGGAATTTGATTTCAAAAAATAACGAGCATTCTGTTCCTCTCGAGTAAGTGTAAGTGAATCCTGGGCTACTTATTTTTGAAATAAATTCGACATTTTCACTACTTGCTCGGCTTCCAGTTACCAAAGAAATGGGGGTTCCATCTTTTTCATATGCAAAAACTTGTGATACTTTTGGGAAAGTAAGTGCATCGAGGGCCAATTGCTCGATAAGCTCTTTTCGAGAAGAGGTGATTTCAGGGAAGCCCAACTCTAGCAATGTTAAGTCTCTTTCGAGTAATCGGAATTCAATTTTTTCTGAAAGAGAAGCTAGTTCGGAATTCAAGATGGTATGCTCCGACTCAATGATTCGGAGATGGAATTCTTTTCTGAAATACAGTGAAAAAAAGAAAGTGAGCAAGAGAAGCAGAGCGATGCACAGCCAAAACCCAAACCAAATTTTTCGATTAAGCATGAACTTACAGATCCCAAGCTATTCCCATAGACCAAAAGTTTGAATGATATTCATAGTCTCGGGCATTGGAAAAATCTTCTTCCCGCGACCATTTAAAATATGCATCGATTTTGTCGTTGATCTCACGAATACAAGTGGTGCCAAGTACCATACTTTGTCTTTCGAATCTAGCACCTGAATCGACCTTTCTTTCATCATATATTGTTTCTGCTACGCTTAGGCTAAAATCAAACTTATATTTCGAGAATTCTACTTCCTGTTCGACGCCAAGTGCGAGTTTATCAAAATCATAGTAACCGCCAGCCTTGTCTTCCAGTTTGGTCCACTGAATTTTAGCTTTCGAGCTTTCCAAAAGGGGGAATCCGAAATCTTTCTCAACCCGAAGAGATACGCCCATTCTGTCAGTTGATAAGGGTTCTGTTGATAGAAGGCTCCCATCCGCCTTACGTTTGGGACGATCCTGATATTTCTTTTCTGTAATTTCACCCTCGAGCTTCCATTCTAAATAATCAGATGAACCATCGAGTGAGAGGCCAATCGCTGTGTCACGGTTATCATCAGTAATGACTTTGAAATTCTCAACCCCTTTGGTTAATTGTACCGTTCCTTTTAGTTGTTCCGTAAACTTTTTCGACAGATAAGGGCTAAATTCTGATTTATTGGATCGTACATTCATGGAGTAGGGAAGTCCCAATTCAGAAAAATCAAATCCTTGGTCATAATAGGTATGTCTTAACCGAAAGCCATATGATTGAGAGGACCCATTCGGGGTAAACGCATGTTCAAATTGCCCCAGCATGATTGTGGTTGTTTTATTATCGGGGAATGCATCAAATGCTTTTCCTTCTCCAAAAAAATACAGATAGGTGAACTGTTCGGAGTTTCCTTCTCTTAAGAAAAAAGCTTCCACCGAAGTTTCAATGTAGGCTGCTTCCTGACGGATAAACGGGCCGTATAAAGGATTATCAGAGTATCCTGCCCCCGTCTCTCCTGAGTAAGATGGAATCCAACTAGTTTTTTGAGTTTTATTTTCGGTAAGGTTTTCCGAGATGTTGTCTCCAAATAACATCTCTCGGAGTTCTTCATCAGAGAAAGTACTGTTCTGATCGTTCGGCCAAAGTACGGAAGTACAGCAAAATGGAAGGGTCAGAAGTAAAAGTGTTGTGTGGAAATTCAAATTTAAGAATTAATTTGCCCAATAAGCAGTAAAACGGGATGGCTTTTAGCCATCCCGTTTTAAAGTCTTTTTGAGTATTCTGCTAGGAAGAAAATTCCTTAGAGGTCTGATGTGCGTGTAGCTTCTGTCTCAATCAAAGATCTGATTTCTTCTTTTACTGCTTTGGCTTGAGTTTTAATCTCTTCATGCTTTTCCTTATTACTTTCTTTGAATGCAGTAATCATTTCCTTCCGGTCTTCCTTGGATGCATCTTTCAGATTGTTGTGCAGTTCTTTTTGTGCCACATGCATTTCTTTGCGTTTGGCATGGAGAGCTTCGACTTTAGCTTTCAATTCTTCAGTAAGCTCGGGTCTTTCAGGTTTTTCAGGACGATTGGCCTCAAGGTTTTCACGGATGGCAGCATGTGCTTCTTTAATTTCATCAAACCTTTCTTTGTTACTTTCCTTGAAAGCTTCAACCGCTGTTTTAATGTCTTCACGTGAGGCTTCTTTCCCCAGTTTTTCTACTTCTGCTTTGATCTCACCATGTATGGATTTTTCAAGTTCTTTTACAGCAGCAATTTTCTCTTTAACTTCGTTTGATAATTCTGGCTTGGCAGGACGTACGGGGCTTTTGCGGTCACCTTTATCTGCCATTTCTTTGCGTAAGGCATCAAGTTTTTTACGAGCTTCCTCTTTGGAAATTTTTCCGTCTTTCACTGCTTGCAGCACTTCGCGCTCCACTTGGCGTGGATCTTTTTGTCCTTTTTTGGCTTCTTTAGCCGCATCACCTATCTTTGCTTTAAAATCACGAATCATATCTTCGTGTTTCTTTTTAGCCTGTTCATGAGTGATTTCACCAGATTCGACCGCTTTTCTTATTTTGTCAGCGGACTCCTTTAATTCCGGAGGAAGAGGTGGCCGTTTAACTTGCTGAGCGAGCACAAATGATGCACTTGCTAAGGTGATGGATAGGAATCTAGCTATTTTATTCATATGACTTTTGGTTATGGTTAAATATTTGTGGGATGTTTTGCATGAAAGGTGCCAACTTGTGCAAAATTTCTTAACATATTGAAGGATAATGGTATGTGAAATAATGGCTTTGCTGGGAGATGGATAGAAAAAGGACTTCGGTGAATATTACCAAAGAATTTCCTGAGTGTCGGGAAATATTCCCCACAAGAATCATTGATTCTTCTTAAGACGATATCTAATATAGTCCCTTGGTACACCAAGAACGCGGGCAGCTTCTGATATGTTACCCCTCGATTGTAGTATCGCCATTTCTATTAATCGTAAGATTTCGATTTCTAAATCAAAGCCTTCTTCTGGAAAATGGAAAAAAGGATTTAGCCAATCGTGATTGTTTAATTCTCGAGTGCTATCTCTTTTGAAATTGAATTGTAAGGGATGTTTGCTCTCATTCATTACGATTGCTCGTTCTAGTTCGTGTAAAAGCTCGCGGGTATTACCCGGCCAGGAATATTCCAACAGGGCAGACTCGGATCCAGGATCAATGGTCGGTTGATTAATTTTGTACTTCTTTGCCAAAAAATGCAGTAAATGCTTAGCGAGACTGGATATATCTTTACCTCTCGAAGAGAGCGGGCGGATTTTAATTCTGAGAAGGTCAAGGCGGTGGAAGAGATCTTCACGAAAAACTCCATCCTGAATCAGTTTTGATAAATCTTGATTCGCCGCTGCAATGATACGCACATCGACTTTGATTTCATTGGTTCCTCCAATTCTTCGAATAATTCCGCTCTCTATCGCAAGAAGTAATTTCGCTTGTGCCTCGGGAGAAAGGGAGGCGATTTCATCGAGAAAGAGAGTACCATGGTCAGCTGCTTCAAATAATCCGATTCGCGCATTTTTGGCATCAGTAAAAGCCCCTTTTTCATGTCCAAACAATTCTGATTCAATCAGAGTATTCGGAATGGCGGAGCAATTGACCGCCACAAAGGCTGCTTCCTGCCTAGGACCATGGTCGTGCACCCATCTTGCATAAGTTGATTTCCCGGAACCTGTTGGGCCATCAATAAGAAGGGGAGGCAGGTTGGCTTGAAGACGGTGATCGACTTCAGTTATTTTATTCAGTTGTTTGAAATCATCTTCAAATGCACCTTCAAAAAAGAGATTGGAAGATTTCTGTTTTCTTTGTTCTGACCCGTGCTGGGCAAGGCGTTTACTTTTTCTTTGCTTATCTGCTTTTAAAAAAAGGATCGGAATTTCGTCTACATCAAAAGGCTTACTCAGATAATCGGCGGCTCCGAGCCTCATCGCTTCCACGGCTGATGAAATTCCGCCCTCAGCTGTCATAAGAATAACCAAGGTGTTTGCAGGAACTAGATCCTCTTTGAGTAGTTCCAAACTTTCGCCATCCGGGAGATTCAGGTCAAATAACGCGAAGTCGAATGTGATCGACCGCAAGGAATTCCGTGCTTCTTCCAATGATTCGCAAAGTGTGACATCCGCTTCGAACTGCTCGAATTTGGCGGCCAGCCTTTTTCCCAGAAATGAGTCGTCTTCCAGTAAAAGTAATTCCTTACCCTTAAGGATGGAGCTAGGTTCTAAAAAAGATTGTGAGACCATTGAANCTAAGGATACCTCGATCAAAAGAAAAGACTTTGCAAATCATTTTTTTCATTCATGGTTGGAGCATGGGCAAATGGGGATTTGTGGGATTGTTATATTTTTTGGGTAGCTTGGTGGCGATGGCCAAACTTACTGATTTGGCGGAACCACCCGACTGGGCAAGGTTAGATAGTTTTCAGGAATCAATCAGCAGGCAGGAATTCTTAACGCAATTGAATGAAGTGTACTGCCCACGGCAATCTTGGTGGTTCCCTTGGATTGAGATTGAAGAACATAGAGCACGAATTCGTAAAAAAGCCGGATCGGATGAGTGGTATGATTTACATTTTTTAGAATCAAACAAGTCCGTTACTCAATCGTCACCCTCTTTTCAAATTTCAGGTTCCAAAATACTTATCGATCCGGGGCATATCGGGGGAGAATTTTCGGAAATGGAGGGGAGGCATTTTGCCATTGGGGATGAAAATCCAGTAAAAGAAGGAGAACTCGCCTTGTCGGTCGCATTGAAACTAAAGTCTGAGTTAGAGAAAAAAGGAGCGGTCGTATCTCTTTCTAGAAAAGAGAATCAACCGGTCACTCAACTGCGTCCCAAAGATTTTAAAGAACTTGCAGTGACTTGGTTTAGCCGAATGGAATGGCTTCAAAAACTGCCTTCGGAAGAAATAAGTAAAAGAATTAAAAAAAGAGAGGAACTCTATTTTTATCGAGTAAGTGAAATTTTGGCTCGTAGTGATAAAATCAAAAAAATAAAGCCAGATTTAATTCTCTGTATTCATCTCAATGCGGCTCCTTGGCCTGACCCGGAGAAAAAGTCATTGGTTGAAAGGAATGATTATCATGTTCTTGTGAATGGATGCTATATGGGCGGGGAAATAGCTTACGATGATCAGCGCTTTGAAATGGTCTGGCGCCTTCTTAATCGTTGGGAGAATGCGGAGAGATTTATCGCCGAGCATATTTCTAAAGCTTTTGCTATAAAAACTGGATTGCCCGCCTTTGCGTACAAGGGACCCAATGCTTTGAAAATTGGAGAAGTTGAGGGAGTTTGGGCCAGAAATTTGTTGGCAAACCGAATTTATGAAGCTCCGGTGGTTTTCCTTGAGCCTTACATCGCAAATTCAGCAGTGGTTTATCAAAGAATCCAACTGGGTGATTATGAAAACCGAAAAATCATAAACGGGGAGAAGAGGGCAAGTCTCGTCAGGGAGTATGTCGATGCAGTATTGATCGGTCTCGAACAGGCGAGCCGGCAAAAATGATTTTTTTACTTACTTCGACAGGCTTGCAGTCACCATTTTTTTGGTGGCTTCAATATTTGCCTCAACTGCACTTTTGGGACCAGTAATTTTTATGTAAATTGGACCGTTTTGGCTTTCGATAATAACGCCAAGCATTGCAAAACCAGGGTTCTCTACTTTCGGTTGACCAAATCGTCCACTTAGAAAAGTACCATGTGCTTGCGCGTAGGTAACTCGTATCTTGTTAATTGTTTCCGTATTAACTTTTTCTCCCAGTGGATTTTCAAATTGTCGCATCCATCTGTCCACATTGGCCTTGGTCATTCCACTTGAGTAACTGGACCCGAAATGTGAAAAGTAAATTTCGGCTGTTTTTCCGGAAGGGCTGCTAGCATCAAACTGGGCTTTCCGCATATTGTTAGACGGTTTGGCAGATTTCCAGTGCTTTGGAGGGGCAAAGCCGATGCCCGCCACTGTTACTTCTTCAGCAAGAAGCAAAGAGGACAAAAAAGATAAGGTGACAAAGGTATAAAGTACGGTTTTCATGAGTGTAAATGTGTATTTCTTAACTAAAGAGTCAACGGATAACCAAATGATTTTAAGTTTTTGCTTGGATGTGAATCAGTTGGGAAAAGGTTCGCAGAAAGATTCCTGCTTCCGAGAGTGCTGGGGTGTTGTGGATTATATCACCGATCGTTGAAACCTCTAAAACTTTTAATTTCTTTCGGTTGACCTCCAAAGCAAAGATTTTTCCGTCTCTCGAGGGCACGAAGATGGTTTTTCTGGATAATATAGGGGATGCAAAGAAATTTCCTGCTAATCTTTCTTTCCATAGAACTTCTCCGGACATCAAGTCTATTGCACTTGCAATTCCACTGTCAGAGAGAGCGAAAACAAAGTCGTCAACGACAAGACTGGTCGGTACATAAGGTGCGTTCCGGGTTATGCTATGCTTGATATGTACTTTCTCATTATCATTACGGGGAGGCTGAATGATAAGGAAACGACTTCCCCGACCTCCAGATCCGCAAGAAGCAAAGAAGAATCCACCTCCCCAATAGGGGGAAGAAACACTTCTTTTATCCAAAGTGTCAGGCCCTGTTTCCCATGCAATTTTTCCGCTTGTGATTTCAACTGCATAGCAACCATGCGATTGAGATGTGGAGACAACATATGACTTTCCACTTGGGGCATTATAAATCACTGGCGTGGAGGCTGAAGGTTTGGCCCCGTTTCTGTTCACTTGCCAAACCGTTTTTCCGTTCTCTCGGTTCAATGCGTAAAGTGCAGAGGCTCCTTCGTGGTCATGGGTCACGAAAACCAACTGTTGATGTGCAATCGGAGAGAATCCATTGCCGTGCTGGGTTAGGTAATTTCCAAAGTTTCTACGCCAAACCAAATTACCCTTATGGTCTAAACAAAGTAAGTCATTAGATTTTTTGGTCGTCCACGAGACATAGATGAAATCTTGGTCTACGGCTGGAGTTGCTGAGGCATAACTGTTGAATTTGTGAATTGGAGAAAGGCTTGATGGAAATTTTTTTTGCCAAAGTTTTTTTCCAGACCTCGCCTCATATGCCAAAACAAACTGAGTGGCGTCATTGGAAGCTGCACAGGTTGTGAAAACTTTGTTCTTCCACAACACCGGGGAGGCATGCCCAACGCCTGGCAGCTTGACTTGCCAAGCGAAATTTTCACTATTCAAGGAAAGAGGGAGGCTAGTCTCAGAATAGCCGTTACCATTATGACCTCTAAAACGGTTCCATTCATCAGCAAAACTGACAATTATGGAGCAGACCAAGAAAAGAAAGAAGAGAAAGAGCCTCATTGAGGTTTTCTGAAAATCATGAAATGTTGTTGAGGAAGCATGGTCAATGTCTTCTCCCATTTGAATCCCGCAGCTTTCATTTCTCTTTTGGCCTGTTTTTCGGACATTTTATGGAGAAGTTTAATTGGTACAGAGGGGTCTTCCATACGGTACTCGATAAGCACTAGTTTACCTCCGGGTTTGAGGGATTTTAAAATTGAAGTGGCCATCTCCAAGGGGTGGGAGAATTCATGATAGGCATCCACTATCAACGCAGCATCGATGCTATTTTCAGGAAGTTTAGTCTGGGTAATAGTACTTTGAACAGGAGAAATATTGGATACGCCCATTTGAGCCATTTTGGCACGAACCATCCCGACCATTTGGGGGGAAATATCTACGGCGAAAACTTTACCCTCGGGGACCAGCTTGGCCATGCGGAAACTAAAATAACCGGAACCTGATCCAATGTCTGCAATGTTATCCGTTGGCTTGAGGGCAAGCCCATTTATCAATAGGTCTGTTCTTTCTTCCTGTTCACGCTTGGGTCGCTCGAGCCATGAAGCACCCAAGTGTCCCATAACCTTTGAAATTTCACGACCCATGTAGAACTTGCCAATTCCATCCCTTGTTGCCGTACCCAAGGTATAGGTGCTGTCTTCTTCAGATGCATTGAGTGGCACGGTAAAAAAATAGCATACTAGTATCAAACAAAGGTAGATAGAAGATAGCCATGTGCGTAGGATAATCATGATGTATTTCTTTTNCGAAAAATTAAATGAGGCAAATCAATATTGAACCTTAGCAAAGGAAGCGATACAAGGTGAAATTAAAAATGAAAGTAATTCGAGCCAAGAGTGCCGGTTTTTGTTGGGGCGTGGAACGTGCGATTCAAGTCGCTCGTGAGGAGTCTCAGGGAGGGGAACGCACGGTCTACACAGATGGTCCACTGATCCATAATCGCCAGATGATGGAAGCATTAGGGAAAGACGACATCCGAGAAGTCGGGGATTATCAAAGTAAGGGAGATCTGGATATTCAAGATCAGTCTGAAAAGGATTCAGTTTTAGTGGTAAGAGCCCATGGCATTTCTCCCCAAAGAAGAGAATATTTAAAAGATTTAGGCTTACCTTTTCGCGATGGTACTTGCCCGGATGTTGGAATTATTGCTGGCAAAGTGAAATCTCATGCTGAAAAAGGGTTCAATATTGTGATTTTTGGAGACCCTGAGCACCCAGAAGTGATTGGTCTCTTGGGTTATGCCAAAGGGCAAGCCCATGTGATTAGTAACGAAGACGACCTCACCCACCTTCCAGACTTGGGCCCCGATGTGGCCATGGTTTCGCAGTCAACTATGTTTACGCATGAATTTAAGCATCTGAGTAGTCTGCTTGCTTCTAAATACCCGAAGATGTTAGTGTTTGACACAATTTGTGGTGCGACTAAGGAGAGACAGTCCGATCTTGTAGAGCTTGTCGAGGGCGGTGCGGATGCCATTGTCGTGATTGGGGGTAAGCATTCCGCAAACACCCGAAAACTAGCTAAACTGGCCGCGTCCCATAATCGTCCAACTTTTCATATTGAAACAGCAGATGACTTGGAAGCAGAGAAGTTTTCTGCTTGCAAGACCGTGGGAGTGACGGCTGGTGCTTCGACTCCCGAATTCATTATCCGATCAGTCTGCGAAAGACTCGAACAACTTTAAACCATACATGAAAAAATTTGAAATTCCCAATGTGCTTGCAGACCGCTATGCATCTCCATCGATGGTCTCCTTATGGTCCCCCACGGGTAAAGTAATTATGGAGCGCGAGTTTTGGATCGCGGTGATGAAGGCCCAAAAGGACTTAGGTATTAAAATTGAAAAACAAGCCATCGATCAATCTGAGAAGGTAAAAGGTTTAGTTGATTTAGAGGCAATTCGTAAACGGGAAGCGATCACCAAACATGATGTCAAGGCACGCCTCGAGGAATTTGCTGAACTTTCCGGGCATCAGCATGCTCATAAGGGCATGACCAGTCGAGATTTGACAGAAAATGTTGAACAATTACAAACTCACCGAGCGTTGAGCCTGATTCTCGAAAAATCGGTCGCCTGCCTAGTTGCGATGGGTAAAAAAGCGAAGGAGTTTCAGGCTTTAGCGGTGACAGCAAGATCCCACAATGTTCCCGCTCAACTTACTACTTTGGGCAAGCGGATGGCTAACTGGGGGGAAGAGATTGAAAGATGTATGGAAAGCCTTTCCCGATTATGCGCTACTTATCCATACCGTGGCCTTAAGGGAGCTGTGGGAACAAGATTAGACCAGGTCACTCTCTTGGGAAGTGCAAAAAAAGCGGAGAAACTGGATCAAAATGTGATGCAGCACCTTGGTGCGACTGCCACCTGGCAGAATGTTGGCCAAGTTTATCCGCGCAGTTTAGATTTTGAGGTAATTTCCTTACTTGTTAGACTGGCCGCGGGTCCCGCTAGTTTTGCTAAAACCGTCCGAATTATGGCTGGGCATGAATTACTAGGAGAGGGCTTCGCTAAAGGTCAGACTGGTTCTTCTGCAATGCCTCATAAAATGAATAGCAGGAGTTGCGAAAGAATTAACGGGTTTCATGCCATTCTAAATGGCCACCTTGCTATGGTATCACAACTCTCAGGAGATCAGTGGAATGAAGGCGATGTATCCTGTTCGGTCGTGCGAAGATTGATGTTACCAGATGCTTTCTTTGCAATGGATGGACTTCTTGACACGATGATCACGGTTCTAAACCAAATGGAGGTTTTTCCATCTGTGATCGGTGCGGAAAGGAAAAAATATCTGCCATTTCTTCTTTCTACTACAGTCATGATGGAAGCAGTAAAGTCAGGAGCGGGTAGGGAAGATGCCCACTCGGCAATTAAGGAACATGCTCTCGCTACAGTTCGTGACCTACGAAAGGGGAAAATTACTAAAAATGACCTGGTCGANAGATTGGCAAAAGATAAAAGAATTGGTCTGAAGATTACAGACTTGCGCAAGATAATTAAACTGGGAGAGCAAAATGTGGGAGCTGCCAATGAACAGGTGGATCATTTTTTGAAGAGAGTGAATTCATGGACCACCCGCTATCCAGAGGCTACAACATATTCTCCCTCAAGTATTCTCTAAAAGAATTGAAATTCAGTCACATCTGCAAAATTATCAATTTTTGCGATTGCCAATTACTTGATTACGATGTGCACTCNTCNTTCGTTCATTTTTACATCAAATCATCATGGCAGAGGAATTAATAGGAAATTGTTTGGTCGCCCAATCGGGTGGTCCAACCGCCGTTATTAACGCAAGTGTAGCTGGGGTCGTCTCGGAGGCACTTAACCATCCCTGTATTGAGGAAGTTTACGGGGGCATGAATGGAGTGCTTGGTATTCTTAAAGAAGAAATTATGGATTTGGCCGAAGAATCCCAGCAAAACATTCGCGGGCTTCGTTACACTCCCGCGTCTGCTCTGGGTACTTGCCGTTTCAAACTCAAAAAGGATGAGGAATATGAACGGGTCTTGGAAGTTTTTGAAGCCCACAATATNCGCTATTTCTTTTACTGCGGAGGAAATGATTCCCAAGATACTGCCGATAAAATCTCCAAACTTGCAAAAAGTAAAGATTACCCGCTCCGAGTGATTGGCGTTCCTAAAACTATAGATAATGACCTGGTCACCACAGATCATTGCCCAGGTTACGGAAGTGTAGTGAAATATGTTTCTACCATCGTACGAGAAACAGCATTGGACCATGAAGCTATGGGGCAACATGATCTTGTTTCAATTGTTGAAGTTATGGGGCGAAATGCAGGATGGATTGCTGCAGGAACAACGCTTGCAAAAAGAAAGGATAATCCGGACGATGCACCTCACCTTATTTATCTTCCAGAACTCTCATTTTCAAAAGAAAGGTTTCTTGATGATGTCCAGCGTGTTCTTAAAAAGAACCGTTACTGTCTGGTCGTAGTGGGCGAAGGATTGATCGATAAGGATGGCAATTATGTGGCTAACAGTACAAACAGCCAAGACGCATTTGGACATCAACAACTGGGAGGGATTGGTGATTTCCTAGCCAACTACATTGAAAGTAATTTAGCAGTCAAAGCCCGTTCATCTAAGTTGGGAACCGGACAGCGTGCAGCAACGCATTGTTCCTCTAAAACTGATAATGACGAAGCGTTCATGGCCGGTCAGGCTGCAGTTCGGGCGGCGGTTGAAGGTGAGACCGATAAAATGGTGATTCTCGTCCGTTCGGAAGGGGATACTTACGAATGCGAAACAGGTTTAGCTCCCCTTTCTGAAATCGCTAATGGAGTGAAGGAGATTCCTTCTGACTGGATAGCGGAGGATGGAGTAAGTATGACCGCAAAATTTATCAAGTATTGCCAACCACTCATTCAGGGTGAGGTTGAAGTCCCTTATGATAATGGTTTACCCGCCTATGTGAGACTGTCCAAGCGAAGGATCCGAAAAGTCTTGGATTCTTATTCTTTTGAGTAATTTCCCTCTTGTAAATTGCGAGTTTTGCCTTGCCCTCTTACTTAGCAAAGCTTAAGTGCTTGGTCTAAAGATTCCTTAATTTCTTCAGGCTCTTCGAGTCCGACTGAAAGCCTGAGTAATTCGGTGGATAGCCCTGCATGGTTAAGTATTTTTAAACCAGACTCGGATGTGACCATCTTGTAGTGAGCAAGGTATACATAAGGGCAGCAAAGCGAGAATTCAGTTCCGAAACTTGGACTTTTTAACATGCCTAGAGCGTTGTAAAAATTGGTAAAGCTTCCTTTTACTTCGAAGCTTACTACACAACCCGGTTTATCATCACCCGCAATGTTACGGTAGTTTTTACCCGTGGATTGCTGGTAAGCCCAGTAGACTCGTTTTATTTTGGGATGAGAGTTTAAATACTCAACAATTTCCAATTGAGACTGGTTGGTTCTATCGATAAAATTATCATAGTATGGTATCTGCTCGGCCATTCTTTCCATATCTTTGTGGAAGGGACATGTGATCATTTCAGAAACTGTCATTTTGAGAGCCATACCTTTGTCTGAATGAGTTGGGAAAACTACACTACCCATCATTACATCGCCCTCCCAATTGGCATATTTGGTAAGGCTGTTGATCACAACGTCGGATAAGGTGGTAACTTTGGCATTTTTGGGGGATGCCATCGTGGGGTCGACAATTAGCAGAGCATTATGTTGGTCACATAATTGACGAACTTTGACTAAATCGCATGAATGAAGAAGGGGATTGCTTGGAAACTCGGTTACAATCCCAGCTATATCCTGACCATAGGTATTAAAAATTTCTTCAAGTTTGTAAAATTCATCAGGATGGTTCAGATCAATTATTTGAGCCTGATTCTCGACCAGTAGGTCCATGATCTCAATGGTATCCAGGTAGAGCCAACCGAGTCTTACCCATAGCTTTTTTTGTTGTTGTTTTGCCTGAATTAGAGCGGCTCGAAAGACCGATGTGAACGCATTGGCACCGGAAATTGTAAGCAAAACGTCTTCAGGAGATACTTGCGGGCCATG
The DNA here is from genome assembly GCA_002168015.1 of Verrucomicrobia bacterium TMED44. Lineage (GTDB taxonomy): Bacteria > Verrucomicrobiota > Verrucomicrobiia > Opitutales > Seribacteraceae > Seribacter. The sequence goes on along the minus strand of NHCX01000040.1, from coordinate 20,324 downwards.
TGCTTTCGAAATGATGGATTTGATATCATCTTCTGCTGCTAAGTTGGGTGTGACTGACTCGCCAATAGAGAGGATGCCAAGTGAATCCAAAATTGTCTCAGCGTGTCGGGAAGATAAGCCGACCCCGGCATGCTGGAAGAACTTATGGAGTTTTGCACAGTCTTTGGATCTTCCGGGTATGTGAACGATTAGATATTTCTCTTGTTGTTCGACCTCAGCTTCGGAAATCTTCAGGATATTTTGGGCAAAATCCCAATCCTTTGGGTTTGAGAAAAAAAAAGTTTCGTTTGGAGCCTCCGGTTTTTGCCGGTTCCAATATTTTGATAAGACATTAATTCTTTGATGCCTAACAAATCTCGGGTAACCAGATTTTAACTTGTTTAGAATTTCCGGCTTTTTTTCCTCATATCCGACCAAATCTTTGAATGTGGGTATACTAACGCAGACTGCATGTTCCTTGGGAGGGACTGGGGTGCCTAGCGGAAAATGACCGAGTCCGCTTACTCTCACGGAACAACTTCGTTTTCAATTAACTGTTCAAAGGTTTGACGCTTTCGGATTAATGCAAGATTTCCTTCTTTCTTTTTTAAAACTTCAGCGGCTTCAGGAAAAGAATTGTAGTTTTTGGTCGTCATCGAGGAACAATAGGCACCCACGCTATCAATCACGCAAAAATCACCAACCTCACCCTCAATCATTTTTCGTGGTGCCAATTCTTCGGGGTCACCCGGAGCTGGTGTAAGCAAATCACCAGATTCACAGCAGTGTCCGACCACAACTTGTTCTACTGTTTTTCGCGAAGATAATTGCTCTGGTTCCGGCACAATATGGATAGGATGCTGAGCCCCATAAAGGCTCGGTCTAAGTACCTCAGTCATTCCAGCATCCAGTTTAATAAAACGATATCCATCCGTTCCGGTATCAGTAATATCTTGAATAGAAGAGACCAGACAGCAGGCATGGGCCACTAAAAATGTTCCGGGTTCTACCTCGAGTTTAAGTTCTCGGCCCGTGTCTCTAGCGAAATCCTCAAAGATGGTTTTGACGGATTCCCCGATTTCCTGCAAATCCGTAGCGACTTCATCGGGCATCCGTGCAACTTTGAAACCTCCGCCAAGATTCAAAGTATGGACTGACGGAAAAGCCCGAACCAAATCAAGACTCATACCTGCGACATTTTTCCAAACTTCAGGGTCAGAACCTGAACCAATATGGGTATGAATTCGTTCAACCTGGAGGTCAAACTGATCGCAAAGTTCCCGGGCTTTTTCCAAATCATCTTTCCAAATACCAAAACTGCTGGATGGACCTCCGACATTTGTTCGATTTGTGCCTCCTGATCCGGTTCCTGGATTAAATCTCAGACCGACAGGTTCGCCCACTTTCCAGGATCCGAATTTTTGGATTTGATTGAGAGAACAAAGATTTATTTTAACTCCATCCTGTGCCCAATAGCGGAAGTCGTCAGCAAGCTCTTGGGTGCTCAGGGAAATTGATTCTGTGCCAAAGCCTGATCGAACTGCCCGCTCAACTTCAAAAATTGAACTGGCATCAATTCCCAGTCCAGCCTCGTTGAAGATACGAAGAACAGCTGCTGTGGGAGCAGCTTTCATGGCGTATCGGGGAAAGAACCCGAACGCATGCGGGAATGCCTGTAATGCCTGTGCTTTGTTACGCAAAGTATTTTCGTCATAAACAAAGCTCGGTGTACCAAATTCCATGCGGATTTGTTCCAGATCTTCGTGAGTTAAAAACTGTAAGTTTGTCATTGAAGTGTTACAGATAATAGAGATCGTCTGTTATGTGGCAAGCTTTCGGGGCTAGCCAATCTTTATTCATTTTTTTCGAGTACAAGAAATTCGAGGGTAAATTCTTCCGTTTGCACTTTTCTTTGCGTGAGAATCTTGGAGAAAGTTTTCTCCCATGAAGGGAAGAAAACATCTCCTTCAAAATCGTGTTCAATTAATGTTAGGTACAACCGAGAGGCCAGAGGAAAAGCTTCTTGATAAAGGGCTTCCCCTCCACAAATCCATATTTGCTCGTTTTCGGCAAGTGAGAGGGCATGCGTCAAGGAATGAGCGGTCTTAGCATGCGGGAAACGAAAAGTATGGTCTCTGGTCAAGGCAATGACCTCTCGGTCATGAGAATGGGGTGCAAATTCATCATAGCAGGTTTTTCCCATTATCATCGAACCCCCACTGGTTGTATTCATAAAATAATCCCAATCTTCAGGTATTGTCCAGGGAAGTCGACCATTCTTGCCAATTACACGGTTGTTTCCGCAGGCTACAATAAGATTAATCATCTGGGAGGTTGTTGTATTTAGCAGATTCGCGATAAGTTTTCATCGTATTATTCCAAAACTTATTTATGAAAGGGAAAAGGTGGATAAATGCAAATGAACTCCAGTCAATTTGGCCAAACACTCGCTTTACCAGACACATGGCAGCGAAAAGCATTAAATTTTCTTCGGGAAGGAAGGGATGTAGTTCTTCATGCACCGACGGGAGCGGGCAAGACCTTTGTCTTTGAACAATTAATTGAGTCTGGGTGGAAGGGAAAAGCGATTTATACAGTGCCCACCCGTGCTTTGGCCAATGATAAGTTTCGGGACTGGAAGGAAAGAGGGTGGGATGTCGGCCTCGTCACCGGAGATGTGAGATATCGATCCGATGCCCATATTGTGGTGGCAACCCTAGAAACCCAACGTGGATCTATGTCGCGAGGAATAGGGCCAGACTTGCTGGTGGCTGATGATTATCAATTGCTTGGAGATCAAAGGCGTGGGCCGGGATATGAAGTGACCATTGCACTTGCTCCGCTCCATACCCGTCTCCTTCTCTTAAGCGGAAGTGTGGGTAATCCTTTGGAGGTTGCGGATTGGCTTCAGGCTCATGGGCGTTCGGTGGAATTGGTTTCCGAGGGCAAAAGACCTGTTCCTCTTGATGAAGTTTTTGCGGAGACTCTTTTGCGTCGCCCTTTTCGTGGTAGAAAAATCCGAGGTCATTGGCCCAAGTTGGTCGCGGGAGCTTTAAATGCCAATCTTGGCCCCTTGTTAATTTTTGCACCAAGGCGTGCCATTGCAGAAGATCTTGCCCGGCAATTAGCTGTTGAACTTCCTCAAGTTGAGCCTTTGGAACTTAGCCCGGAGCAAAAGAAGGTGTAAGGTAAGGAGCTAACAAGCCTGCTCAAGCGACGGGTAGCTTATCATCACAGTGGGCTTGATTATCTGAAAAGGGCTGGCGTGGTCGAACCACTCGCTAAAGCTGGTCAGTTACAGGTGGTTGTGGCCACAACGGGTTTGGGTGCCGGGGTTAACTTTTCTATGCGTTCGGTTTTGGTTACAGATCGCGAGTATCGGGTCGATGATGAATTGAGTTTACTACGGCCGGATGAACTTTTACAAATGTTTGGCAGAGCTGGACGCCGTGGAATGGACGACCGTGGCTATGTGATCGTAACCCCCAAACAGTCACGATTAAAGGATGGGCGCCCCCTCAAGTTGCATCGTTCTAAAACTCTTGACTGGCCGGCATTACTGAGAGCAATGACATCGGCGGTCGAAAGAGGGGAGGACCCTATTGAATCAGCAAGATGGCTGGCCGGTCGCCTTTTTTCGGAAGAACGGGTGCGGCTGGGTCTTGATTTATCTCTTGGCAGCCTACCTGCTGAAAAGCAGAAGGTTCCAACTGAGAATGATGAAGGAAATCGTGACGAAGTTGTGGAGATGCGAAATTCTGTGGGTCTTTGGGAGAGACGGAGCGGACAGACCAAAGTTAAGCTCAGCCATGCATTGGCACTCTCTAAGGGTGAGTGGGTTAACCCATTGGGTTTACCAGACACCTTAGGCAAGGTGAAGCTTGGCAATCCATGTCGTTTTGGAACGAAGAAAGATCGGGTTTACGGACGGGAACTATCTCTCGGCATGTTTAGTGAAGACGGGTCGGGAAACAATGAGAAGATTATTTTGATCAAATCATTTCGTAAACGTTTGCGGGAAGTGGTCTCGGAGGAGAATTCAGGACAGAGGAAGAAATTCTCCAAAAAAGTATGGCGACGCCGTGGGTTGGAGGAAGTTTTTCGTGATTTATTCCCTCTCATCTCGCAGGGAGGGGAATTGGTCGAGTTCGTAAATCGGGGAAACGTTCTACGAGCCCGCTTAAGTTACGAAAATGCAGCGGTACTTGGATGGAGAGATGCCCGAGGGAAGGTCTTGCTTAACCCGCCTATGCGAAAGGTAAAGCGTGTGTATGAATCCCCTTTTCGAGGCCAGGTGAATACCTCGCGTGATCTCGATAAGTTAAGTCCTTCTGAGGCTTGGTATGAGCTCGGGTTAATTGATCAAAAGGCACACCCCACTTTGCGAGGGGTAATCTTTAGCTTCTTTTCCAGAGGAGAAGGCTTGGCTATTTCCGCAGCCATTGAAGATGAGAAATATCCCTTGGCCGAGTTGGTTTTTGATCTCGCCAATTTAAGAGCAGGTCATCGTTTCCGAGGATACGCCAGTTCGGAGTCAAGGCTGGCCATGGTATGCCGCGAGACATTTGGACTCCGAGATTGTAAAGGATACCTCAAGGGAGGATTGCCTGAAGAATACGGTGAGGGTGCAATGGAAGTGATTAGTAATCGTAAAAAGCTTCAATTCGAAGCACAGGCCAGTGTGGATTTGTACAGTGGAGACCTTGAGCGGGTTGAAATAGAATGGAAGAGCTTACTTTCACTTATAGCTCATGCCCCATCCCTTGATTCGATTCGCTGGAAAGAACTTCAGGTACTTGCAAAAAAAATACTTGGAGAAACTGCTCATTCCCAGGAGCTTCCAAGCCTGCCACTGCTCCCTGCCCGGCAAAAAGAAAGATTTGAAAGTTCTATTGCCAGAAATTCCCTTTAGTTGGGGATTTTTTTGCCTAACTCATAACAGGCAATTCCATTTGATTTTCGAATAAGTAGCTTGGTTCCCACAATCGATGGGGATGTGCATTTTAGTGCATTTATTTTAAACTTCTGCTCAGAACTAAAACCTTCCGGTTTGGCGGTGACTACGGACAGGAAAGATCCATTGATTTCATAAGCAAATACTCTACCACCTGCCAGAATAGGGGAGGAGATATCGTGCTTGGCGGGTACTTTTCGCAAAAGCTCTCCAGTTTCCAAATTCAGACATAGCCGCATACCTGCTCCGAAAAGAAGAGCATAGTTTTCGTAGATTAAAGGGCTGGAGTCAGTTCGTCTGGTTAATTTTGGAAACCTCCACTTTTCGACAATATTTTGCTCTTGGAGCTGAAAACAGACCAAGCCAACATCTTCGGTTTTACCGTGTACCACTAAAAGATCACCTGAGATTGCTGGTGTTGAGGCCCCACCACCTGGCCCCTCCCAGAGGGTTTTTCCATTTGCTGGGTCAAGACATAGAACTGTTTTCGATGAGTTACAGACGATCAATGTTTGCCATGAGTTTTTCCACAGTACGGGCGATGCGGTTTTTCCCCGAACTGTCTTACTTTCCCAAATCCTTTTACCTGACTCTGCATCAAATGCCTGAAGGGAGCTAGCCAGAACATAGACTTTTCCCTCATGATAAAGAGGAGAACTTGCAACTGCTTGCGTACCAAGACTGCACTCCCAAAGTAACTGGCCATCCTTTGCATTCACGCAAAAAAGCCGTTCCCCACCCACGGCAAAAATTTTCCCGCTGGCCAGACATGGCGTCGAGGAAGAGGAGCGACCGGAAGGAACNCCAGATAATGTAGTTTTCCAAATTAAATTTCCCGAAGCCAGTTCGAAGGCGAGAATAGTGTCGTCCGCCATTCTCTTGGTTGGAGGAATGCCCTGGCTGAATTTCTCAATGATTTCGGGGGTAAACTTTTGTTCATGTAACCACTCATCCAAGGCTGATTGGGATGGGAATACACGGTCTTTTATTGTAAACATTTTATCAATTACAGTTAAAGGAAGAGCAAGTCTGCCTTGTTTGAAACGGGAGGCAATCAGAGATCCCTGGGTCATTTTCTGCTTTTGGGTAAGATTGGTATTTATCCAGTCCTCAATCCATCTGTCCAATTTCGACCCCCGTAAACGAGGACTGAGAGCGAGCCGTTCTTGCTCAACTTTTGCACGGAGAGAATTGGGCAGGTTAACATTTCGAAGACCCAAATTTCTCATTACAATAGCATTAAGTATACGTTCATCCGTTGGTTCATCCCGATGCCACACCACGGATAAATAAGCATGTGTCCCATCTGAGATCACACTTCCGAAGCCTCCGTCGTCTTGGCTTGGGATTTCGACACTTTCCCAAATCTTTTGAGGCTGTTCGACCTCTATATTTTCAATGAGGTTGAGAATTTTCATTCCGTGCCCGTCGCGAGCAGGCCCGCGCCATTGAGGCCATGAACTAAGTTCGGCTAAAAGCGAAGCATATCCAATTGAAAATAAAAATAGAAAAAGGATTTTTACCATGAAATTGTTCCAAAGCATTCTCGCCATCTCGGCAAGTACAAGAACTTAAGGAGATTTATTTTTTGCGAAGAGCTTTCTGCCCGGCCTCTAGGGTTTCGATAATTTTTTCGGTATCATAAACAGACCCCGCCCATGTCCCGCCACTTACATTTTGGAGGGCTGCCCATAGTTTTGTGTCGTGGTGCATTCTTGGATCATGCGACAGTTTTTTATTAGGTAATCGATGAGCCAATACTTTTCCCGCTTCTATGGGTTTAAGCTTTTCATTTTTCGTACCCACAAAATTGATCGAGCCTTGCAGGTTATTCTGATCGATTTCGATTTGAATTAAATCATCGTCCATCAGTTTGCCAATCGGTCCTCCCGCCAGTGCCTCGGGAGAGATATGCCCAATACACGCACCTGTGCTAACTCCGGAAAATCTTGCATCGGTTAGCAAGGCCACATGCTTGCCCCAATCTAGATGTTTCAGAGCCAAGGCAACTTGGGCAACTTCTTCCATCCCTGCACCCAAGGGACCGCGACCCTGAAGAATAAGTACATCACCAGCTTCTACCTTCTTATCTCCTAAACCTTTGACTGCCCGCACCGCATCTCGTTCGCTAACGAAGACACGAGCCGGACCAGTAAGACGGTAGATTCCATCCTCTCCGACAACGGCAGGGTCAATCGCTGTGCTTTTGATAACGGATCCTTCGGGGGCAAGGTTGCCAAGAGGGAAGCAAAGCGTGCTTGTCATACCTTTGGATTTCGCTTCATCTTGGGAGTGTATGATTTCGTTCGGATCGACTTGATCCTGCACCCAAAGCAGTTCTCGAAATTTTTTACGTCGGTCACTTTTTCTCCAGGCTTCTAAATTATCCCTTAGAGGTAGTCCCGTGCATGTGAGCACATCCAGTTCGAGGAGATCCATTTCAGCGAGCTTGAGCATAAGCTCGGGGACTCCTCCTGCCAAAAAGAATTGAGCCGTTGAATAACTCATCGGACCGTTCGGCAAGACATCGACAAGTCGTGAAACCCTTCGGTTCACCTTATCCCAGTCATGGACTGTAGGCTTGGTCAATCCGGCATGGTGAGCAATGGCAGATAAGTGAATAATTAAATTACTTGACCCCCCGCAGGCAGCATGGGTGATCATCGCATTTTGGAGTGCTTTTTCGGTTAGAATCTGCTTGGTTTTAATCTTTTTTTGGTGAAGGTTTCGTAGAGCTTTGGCCGAACGTGAACCAAGTTCTAACCAGACAGGAAATCCACTGGGCGAGAGTGCGGAGTGGGGGAGGGACAAACCGAGGGCTTCTCCAATCACTTGAGATGTGGCGGCGGTTCCGAGAAATTGACAGCCGCCCCCTGGGCTGGCACAGGTGCGACAGAGGATTTCTTCTGCTTTCTCCTTTTGAATCTCACCCTGAGCAAAGCGAATGCCAACAGATTGTGCCTTTCCTGCATCTTCTCCTTCCGTAGGAGAGAGCGTGACGCCTCCGGGGACAAGCATGGTGGGTAGTTCCCGCATCTCAGCCAGAGCCATCATCATTGCGGGCATACTTTTGTCACAGGTCGCAATTCCCAGAATTCCTTCGGCGGTGGGTAGGGACCGTGCCAATCTGCGCATGACCAGGGAGGCATCGTTTCGATACGCAAGACTGTCAAACATGGCAGTGGTGCCTTGCGATCGTCCATCGCACGGGTCACTAACATGCGCAGCAAAAGGAATACCTCCCTGCTTTTTGATTTCTTCGGCTGCACATTTGGATAATAATCCGATTTCCCAATGCCCCGTATGGTATCCCAAGGCAATGGGGGACCCATCTTCAGCACGGATTCCGCCATGACTGTTCAGAATTAGAAATTGTGGTCCCAGAAAATCTTGGGGATTCCATCCCATCCCCACATTCTGACTTAGTCCAAACAGGTTTCCGGATGGTGCATGTTTTAACATCTCATCCGACAGTCCGATGCTACCTTTGGGACCGTCTGCATTAGTCTGAATGGTAAAAATTGAATGATCAGAAACAGCCAATTGTGCAGCGTTAATAAGTTCGTTCGAATTCACGGTAGAAAGTAAACGGGGTAGTTTTTCATAACTTAAATCTAATGAAGGATGCACTCCCTAGCCAAGTTCAACCTTTCCGCTTACTCTACTCGTCGTGATACTACTGAAGATAAGACTTATGGATTTTCAAGATGAACATAGGATTGAACTGAAAATTATTGAAGAGCTAGCAAGGCATCCTGAGTTTCTTGGAGTTTAACTTGGTTCTCAGTCAATTGTTTCTTTGCCCCGGCAACAACATTTTCCGGAGCTTTGTCTACAAACGAGGAGTTATTGAGCTTGGCTTTGATCCCACGGATGATTCCCTCCAAAGATTGTGCATCTTTAGTGAGTCTCTTGCGCTCTGAGTCGATATCCACACCGGCAGTGAGATCCAGGAAAAAGGTTCCGAGTGCAGTCACTTTGGCTGGTAGTCCCGACGGAGCTGTGCTTGCTTTTTTAACGGCCGCGGCCCCAACCATTACTAAAATCGAAGATTCATTTTCTTTAATGGAATTTTCATCCTTTTCATTTCCGATATAGAAAAATTCGACCAGTTTATTATTAGATAGATTTCTTTCCGCCTTAAGGGCGCGCAAGTCGGTAACCAACTCCCGTATCTTAGCAACTTCTACCAGGCTATCTGGTTGCAGATCGAGTCCGAGATTGGATAGAGATTGGATGAACGCTGTACCTTTCCCGGGAGAGAAACCTTGGATACTCTTACTATTGGAGTAGCCCAGTAATGTCCAAAGTTCTTCGGTGATGAATGGAGTGAAAGGATGAAGGAGCAGGAGGATTTGACGAAGACAAATATCTTGAATAGCCAAGCATGTTTCCTTGGCCTCAGAATCATTCATTCTTTGCTTGGAGGCTTCAATGTACCAGTCACAAAAGTCTGTCCAAAAGAAATGATAAATTGCATGCAATACAGAATTGAATTCATAGTCTGCGTAAAGCCTGTCAACATCATCCAACGTTTGGGCAAGTCGAAGCAGGATAGCATGGTCATCCTTGGTGATTTGGTCGCGCTGTACACGAAGAAAAATAAGTTCAATGATGGAATTATCTTTTGGTCCACCAGACATTTGCCTAAACCGGCAAACATTCCAAAGCTTGTTGCAGAAGTTTCGGCCCTGTTCAATTCTTTCTTCGGAAAAGCGGATATCTTGACCCTTGGGGGCAATACTCATAATTCCATGCCTTAATCCATCCGCTCCATACTTGGCAATAAGCTCAAGGGGGTCAGGTGAATTACCCAAGGACTTAGACATTTTTTTACCATCAGCATCCCGAATAATTCCTGTAAAGTAGACTTCATTAAAGGGGATCCTTTTCGCAATCTCCGCTTCAGAAAGGATCATGTCCTTGCGTTTTTCCATCCCCTTGAATTCCAAACCGGCCATGATCATCCGGGCCACCCAAAAGAAAATTATGTCAGGCCCGGTGACTAAGGCAGAGGTCGGGTAGAAATAGTCCAATCCTTTTTTCTCCATAGCTTCTTCGTCGGGCCATCCCAAAGTAGCTAGGGGCCAAAGCCAAGAGGATGCCCAGGTGTCGAGTACATCCTCATCTTGCTCCCAATTATGAATATCCTTGGGAGGAGTGGTTGATACATACCAATTTTTCGGGTCTGACCGAAGACCACCTTTCCGATACCATACAGGAATCCGATGCCCCCACCACAATTGCCGGCTGATACACCAATCCTGAATGTTGTCCAACCAATGTAGATAAGTTTTTTCCCAACGTTTCGGAAAAAAGCGAATCTGGCCATTTTGTACGGCTTGTTTTGCTTCTTCTACCCGTGGGTATTTCAAAAACCATTGCTCAGAAAGTCTTGGTTCAATGGGTACATCTGCTCTTTCAGAAAACCCTACCTTATTTTCATAAGCTTCACTCTCGATAAGCTTTCCATCATCGTCTAAATTTTTGGCAATGATTTTTCGGGCCGCAAAGCGGTCCATGCCCTCATAATTTGGCCCGGCATGGTTATTTAAGGTGCCATCCGGGTTGAGGATTTCGATCATCGGCAGGTTATGACGCTTTGCGATTTCAAAATCCAACTTGTCATGAGCGGGAGTAATTTTTAATACTCCGGTGCCAAAGTCTTGTTGAACTGCGTCATCTGCAACGATAGGAATGGCCTTGGGGTTCATCGGCCTAAGCACATGTTTTCCCTTCAGCGTTTTCCATCGTGGATCATCAGGATGGATTGCCAGGGCAACATCCCCCACAATAGTTTCCGGTCGGGTGGTGCAGACCTCTACATAAGCCCCAGGGCTTTCCAATATGTCGTAGCGAATTTTGTACAAAAAACCTTTTTGGGGCTTCATGATCACTTCTTCATCAGAAAGTGCAGTTAGGCTCGCGGGGCACCAATTCACCATTCTTTGTCCACGGTAAACATATCCCCGATCATATAATTTAACGAACGCGTCAATGACTGCCTTCGAATAGTCTGCGTCCAAGGTGTGAACATTTCGATCCCAATCACAGGAACAACCCAGTTTTTGCAGTTGGTTTAAAATGATCCCGCCATGTTTGTCTCTCCAAAGGGCGGCATGTTCGAGAAAGTTTTTCCTACCTAATTCTTGCCTCGTTCTCCCGTCCTTGGCCAGAGACTGTTCCACTTTCGTTTGCGTGGCAATACCCGCATGATCTGTGCCTGGTAGCCACAAGACTGACTTGCCTTCCTGTCTCGATCTACGGGCAAGGATGTCTTGGATCGTATTATTCAGGACATGGCCCATAGTCAGGACACCAGTCACATTTGGGGGCGGAATTACAATGGAATAGGANGATTTGCCCTGATCGATTTTACCAGAGAAGCATTGGTCTTTTAACCATTTACTGTAGAGCCGATCTTCGACTTCTTGNGGGGAATACGCTTTTTCCATGGGGGATAAACTAAAACAATTATCGAATTCTTTTGGGATGGCGAGAAAAAGCTCGGGAATATCCATTCTGAAAGAGTTTGACCCCTTTCTGTTTAAACAAAGGGGTCAAAAGTAATCCTCCGGCGAATCCTCCCAAATGAGCTGCTACAGCTACTCCACCTGCACTTTTCATTGATTCAGGAAACAGGAGGAATTGCTCAATTAACCATAGACCAAGTACCATGTAAGCCGGAACCATCAATGTTCCAAAAAAGACGATGACCCAATAAAATACGCGAATATTGGCTTTGGGATAAAGGAGCAGATATCCCCCAATNACTCCTGAAATNGCTCCGGATGCACCGACCATCGGAATTTGAGAACTCGGATTTAGGAATGCCTGGGCAAGTGCTGCCAATAGTCCACACCCAAGGTAGAAAATAAGGTAGCGAAATTTCCCCATCGCATCTTCGAGGTTATCTCCGTACAAATATAAAAAGAGCATATTCCCCAAGAGGTGAGCGATTCCGCCGTGGCTAAACATAGATGAAAGGACAGAGTACCATTCCCAGATGATACCATCGATCGTGGGATAAAAAAATTGACCAAAGAAAGTGGCGGGAATGAATCCGAAGCTTGAAAAATACGCAGCTTGTTCGTGGGGTCCCAGTGGCAGTTGCCACATTAAAAAGACCCAAATATTCAAACCNATGATCAACCAATTAACCAGCGGTAATGAACGGGTTGGATTATCATCTTTATANGGTAGGAAAATCATNCTNTGACTTAATAAGGCCTCTGGAAAAAGTGAGCAAGTGGACAAATGAATTGCCTTAACCTAAAGGTCAAAATAATTTCTTNTCTCATGACCCGAGAATCTTCATCACTTGGCATCTTTCGTACCGATTCTGGAATTACTCTTTCTTTTGGTTCTAATACTTACTTTATCGATTCTAATGATCCGTTTCATAATATCGCCAAGAAGTCATTGGAGGTAAATGATTATATTCCGCTTTATGTAGAAATTGCTAAAAGGGAAGGGGTTGGACCTGAGTTTCGGAATATGCTTCTTGATATGATCGAGCAATCCAAGGGCGGAAGTACCGAGTTAGAGGATATATTTTAAAACTTAAGGGTCAATTTACGGATGATTATGAAAGTGAAGATCCGATTATTCGTTGCAATGAATCAGGTTTTTTAAAGCAAGTAGAAATTTGAAATAAGCTTTAAGTGTANCNTTTTATATTCACGCCCTATACATCAATAACATCGTCATCTTGCTTACGGTCTTTTTCAGTGCCAGCACGAAATCCGGATGTAGTGGAGGAAAACCCTTGGGGTAATTTTATCTTAAACTGTTTGGCAAGTGATCGTCGGATACCAGGCACCATCATGGCAAAGCCAAAAAGGTCGGTTAAAATTCCTGGAGTCAGCAACACCAGTCCGCCCACAACTATCATTGCTCCCTCAACCAGCTCTTGCGTCGGTGGTCTGCCACTTTTTAGCTCGTTCTGGATCTTGGCAAGAGTGGAGAGACCTTGTTGCCGGGCAAGAGTGGCCCCAAGGATCCCTGTCAAAACAATTAGTCCAATCGTTGGCATGGGTCCGATCCTAGCCCCGAGCATGATTAGCAGGTAGAGCTCAATCATTGGTAAAAAAACAAACAGTAGCAGTAGTCGCCCGAACATAACTTCCGTTTACGGTGAATTAGTCGGGCTGTCAATGGATTGACGCAAAAATTGGATTCTGTTCNATCAAACATTTAAGGGGTGACCTGCGATCAGAAATCCATATGGTGTAGAATCTTTAATTATGCATAAATTAGTTTTACTTCGACATGGTGAAAGCCAATGGAATCTTGAGAACCGTTTTACCGGTTGGCATGATGTTAATCTGACCGAACAAGGTGAACGCGAAGGCCGTGAGGCTGGGCGGTTGCTNAAGGCCGAGGGTTTTAAGTTTGATGTGGCTTACACCTCGGTTCTTACCAGGGCAATTCGCACACTTTGGCTGGCTCTCACTGAAATGGATCAGGTATGGATCCCCGTTCACCGCGAATGGCGCCTGAATGAACGCCATTATGGCTCCCTGCAAGGTTTAAATAAGGCAGAGACCGCAGAGAAACACGGTGATGAGCAGGTATTAGTCTGGCGAAGAAGTTACGATATTCCCCCGCCACCGATGACAAAAGATGATCAGGGCTATGCAGGCAAGGACCGCCGTTACGCAAATTTAGATGAGGCTCATTTACCATTAACTGAGTGCTTGAAGGATACTGTAGCTCGCTTCCTACCCCTTTGGGAAGGAACCGTGGTTCCTCAAATTAAAGCCGGTAAAAATGTGCTGATTGCGGCTCATGGGAACTCTCTTCGAGCTTTGATCAAGTATATCGACGGGGTTTCCGAAGAAGACATTATCGGCATGAATGTTCCCACTGGTATGCCTTTGGTCTACGAATTGGATGAGGATTTGAAGCCATTAAATAGACAGTATCTTGGCGATCCGGATAAAGTAGCCAAGGCTATGGAAGCGGTTGCCAACCAAGGGAAAGCGAAATAAGAATATCCCTAGGAATTTGCCATGTAAGTTTGTTCCACGTAATTTATCGTTATGGAAACACCATCGGATAAACAAAAAAAATTAAAACGCGAGTACGATGATTCATTTGTGGTTACCCCAGAGTACCGCAAATCTCTTCCTGATATTCAAAACTCAGGTTCAGANGGGATGGAAGGTGCCCATGTACCTATCCTTCAAGTTGGGATTTCAGGCTTTCGTTTGCCGATGCGATTTGTTGGCCCAGATGGCGAAGCTCTTAATATTGAGACCAAGATTACAGGTACCGTCAGTTTAGATGCTGAGAAAAAAGGGATCAATATGTCCCGGATTATCCGAATTTTTTACGAATATAAAGATGAAGTTTTTGCCCCTGAAATTCTTGGCAAAATTCTTCGCCACTACAAAGACCGATTAGATTCACAAGAAGCTCGCTTGAAAGCCGATTTTTCTTATCCGATGGTTCAGCAAAGTTTGCGGAGTGGATTGGAGGGCTATCAATACTACGGATGCAGTTTTGAAGGAATCATTGATCGTGCCGACCGAGTCCGTAAAATTATTCATTTTGACTTTGTGTATTCTTCCGCCTGTCCCTGTGCTTCTGAACTTTCTGAACATGCCCGTGAAAACCGTGACTTGCTCGCCATTCCTCACTCACAAAGAAGCAAAGCCAGAGTAAGTGTCGAGGTTCATCCAGACCGCGAGTTGTCTCTTTTTGAAGTCCGTGATATGTGCATCCATGCCCTTAATACCGAGACCCAAGTCATGGTACGGAGGGAAGATGAACAAGCCTTCGCAGAAATGAACGGAGCCAAAGTCAAATTCGTCGAGGATGCGGCCCGTTTAGTCTATGAACAACTGGAGGATGATGCCCGAATTATTGATTTTCGGGTTATTTGCTCGCACTTTGAATCATTGCATTCCCACGACGCCGTGGCAGTTCTCTGCCGCGGAGTGGACGGTGGGTTTCGTGCGGAATACGAAGATTTTGGAAATCTTGTAGTCTAAGATTACGGTTCCCGCTCATGGGAGCAAAAGTAGAAAATTCAGTCGGAACTAGCGGGCTCGTTTTTTTTGCTGAGCATTCAAATCAGTGGATAAGTGACCATGCCAGCCAGATTAATGATTTAGCTTCTCGTTCCCATTGGCAAAATCCATATTTCTCTGCTGAATGGCTTATTTCTTGGTGGAAAAGGGGAGGCGGTAACAAACGACCGGTTATTTTGATCGTTCAAAACAGGGAAAGTAAATTAATTGGAATCTGGCCTTTTGTGGAGAAAAATGGTCTCCTTAGATCTAAAGGTATTTGGCCTTTTGTCTACGATGAGGCTAATTATTTTCACCCAATCGCGGAAAGTATTGCGATCCCGCTTCTAGTTGATGGACTGAAGGATTTACTGCGGAAATATACCTTTGCATGGGTACCCCTGATGAGAGATGAGTTCTGGCGAAATTACCTGCAGTCAAAAGTTGCGGAGGGCAAATTTTTAAAGATCAGGCGTGTTCCCCGAATGACAGCCCTGATTCAACCTTCCTCGGTCTCCTTCGAGGAATTCTGGAATCAGAAAATGGGCACCAAAACCAGAAAATCATTCCGCTACGACGAACGATCTTTAGCAGATCAGGGACAAGTTGAATTTGAAACTTGGGTTAAATTTGAGGATGTGCGAGCCATGATGCCCACAACCTGTGTTGTCGAGGTTGAATCGAGGAAGACTAAAGAAGGAGTTGGTCTATATTCAATTCGCGGAAAGCGTGCTTTTTTCTTCGAACTTTTACCGAATTTGGCCAGATCCGGACAGGTGAGACTTTCGATTATGCGCTTGGACGAACAACCGATAGCATGGCAATTGGATCTTCTGGGTAAGCACTACCTCGCAGTTCACCATTTATCTTTTGATGAAAAATTTAAGAAATTCTCTCCGGGACGACAGTTGCTTCGCTGGAACTTGGAACGGGCATGGGAAGAGGGTAGAGTGATCGACTTTCTACCTGGTTTCTTTGATTACAAGGAAAAGCTCTCCACTTCAATTGAGGAAGTTCGTGAATTACACTGGTTTCGCCGAAGTATTCGGGGATGGATTGCCTGCCGCTTGATCCGATGGAACATGAGAGTACGAAAAAAAATCCGCGAAAGATCTGTTCCCTCATCCAAAGCAAGCATGGCTTTACGAAAAGCTCTAACCGGAGAACCTGAATAATTCTTGTTTTGCGGTTTTTAAACATGGAGTTAGGGTAAAGCTTTATGAATTCTATCACGGATGACCTTCATGCGATGCGGGAGCATTATGATCAAGCACCCTTGCGGAAAGCGGATTTGAATGCCTGTCCTTTAAAACAGTTTTCTGTTTGGTTGGGAGATGCGGTAAGTGCGAAAGTGTATGATCCCAATGCTTGCAGCTTGTCTACGGTTAATTCTCAAGGGCAACCTTCTGCTCGTGCCGTTTTACTTAAAGCCTTGGAAGACGGACAATTTATTTTTTACACAAACTACAACAGCCGCAAAGCCTCGCATTTGACACAAAATCCAAATGCCTGCCTTCATTTCCCTTGGTTTGCTTTGCAGAGGCAGGTTGTGGTCACCGGAACTGTTTCAAAAATAGATAGTCTTAGAGCCGAGGAGTATTTCAATTCCCGTCCATTGCAAAGTAGACTTGGTGCTTGGGCTTCCTCGCAAAGCGAAGAAGTCGACTCCCGGGAATCTTTAGAGAAATCCTATCTTGACGCGAAAGAAAAGTTTGGAGGAGATCCACCCAAGCCCCCGCACTGGGGGGGGTATGCCTTGACACCCGAAACCATCGAGTTTTGGCAGGGTGGTCCCAGTCGACTGCATGACCGCTTTTTTTATCAATCATTAGAAAATAGCTGGAGCATTCGGCGTCTTAATCCATGAGTAAGCAAAAAAATAAACCGAAGCCTAGCAAAGATTTGGATAAATTGCTATCTGTTCGGGGAAAACCATTTGCCGACTGGAAAGAAGAAAGGAAATACCTACGTGAAAAATGGGGTATGCAGGGTCGGCAAGTCGATGCTTNCTCCCTTGGAGATAAAAATCAGGAAAAAAAGGATCATAAAGAATGAGTTGGAAAGAATTCGGAGAGTTTGAAGATATTTTGTACCATAAATCCGGGGGCGTAGCTAAAGTCACAATCAACCGTCCCCAGAAAAGGAATGCGTTTCGTCCTAAAACGGTCAGCGAGATGTACCAGGCATTTCTAGATGCCAGGGAAGATCCAAAAATAGGAGTTGTCCTACTTACTGGTGCGGGTCCTCACACCGACGGGAAATATGCTTTCTGTTCAGGCGGTGATCAAAGTGTCCGCGGCGATGCGGGCTATGTTGGAGACGATGGAGTTCCCAGATTAAATGTTTTGGATTTGCAAAAACTTATTCGTAGTATGCCCAAAGTGGTGATCGCACTAGTTGCTGGCTATGCGATCGGAGGGGGGCATGTTTTGCATGTGGTTTGTGATTTGACCATTGCTGCTGATAACGCAGTTTTTGGACAGACTGGGCCCAAAGTCGGTAGTTTTGACGGCGGACTTGGCTCTAGTTACTTGGCTCGAATTGTGGGGCAAAAAAAGGCCCGCGAAATTTGGTATCTCTGTCGCCAGTACAATGCGGAGGAAGCCCTGGATATGGGTTTAGTTAATAAGGTAGTTCCCGTGGCACAACTGGAAGCGGAAGGCCTGCAGTGGGCGAGTGAAGTCATGGATAAAAGCCCTTTAGCGATTCGTTGTTTGAAGTCAGCATTCAATGCAGAACTCGATGGGCAGTCCGGAATACAGGAACTCGCGGGCAATGCCACTCTCTTATATTACTTATCCGAGGAAGGCTCGGAAGGGAAGAAAGCTTTTCTTGAGAAGAGAAAGCCCGATTTCGAAAAATATCCTTGGTTACCCTGATCGGGTCTACTTCTTTTTCTTTCTGAAGTCAGAGGCTGGGTCGTACTGTTGATTGATTACGGCCATGCGGGCATTGGATTTTTCCCTCCACTGCTTCAAATCATTCGCCAATTTACCTACCAAGTCGGGCATTTTCTCGGCTAAGTCATGGTGCTCACCTATATCTTCACGGACATGATAAAGTTCATATTTTCCAGTTTCGAATATTTCAATCAGTTTGAAATCTCCCTTACGTATTGCTCCGCTTGGGCCCATTGAATTGATGTGGTGGTAGTGTGGAAGGTGAAAATAAATAGCCTCCCGCTCAAGCGATTTTTTCCCCGCCAGTAACGGTTTCACACTTTCCCCATCCATGTGCTGATGAGGAGTAAGGGGGAGATCGAGGAAGTCGAGTATGGTGGGGTACAGATCAGTTCCCACAACTGGTTCTGATATTTGTGTGCCCGCTTTTATTTTGCCTGGAAATTTGATGATCAGGGGCACCCGTATACCACCTTCATAGAGCCAGGCTTTTCCACCACGCAAGGGCAAGCAGGATGTGGGCATGTTGGGACTGGAACCTGTGCATAGTCCGCCATTATCAGAAAAGAAAATTACCAGAGTATCCTGCTCCAGATCCTGGGATTTGAGTACTTTCAAAACTCTTCCAATGTTTTCATCCATGCTTTCCACCATGCAGGCGTAGGCTGGTGAGTCCTGGCGCTTCCGGGTAATGCTGTCCCATACAGGAATTCCATCCTGGTGTTTTTGTGGATACCCTAGAGTTTCAGCTTTTTTTTGGTATTTTGCCATTTTACTTTTCTTGGGCTGTATCGGCGTGTGCACGGTATAATACCAGAAATTAATAAAGAAGGGCTGATCTTTGTTTTGCTTGATGAAGGAAATGGCCTTGTCGCTAAGCGTGTCAGTTAAATAGTCACCTTCCTGACCGTCCTCCAATCCCGGCACATTGGTATTTGGGTGTCTTTCACTTTTGAAAGGAAAATAATAAGAACCGGGCTGTCCCATCCTGAACCCCGCAATATTAAAGTCAAATCCATGGTTTTCCGGGAAATGCTTGGTTCCCCGGTCAGTGTGGTTTTGTAAATGCCACTTTCCTATATGTACTGTTTTATAACCGTGTACGCGTAGGGCTTCGGCCATCGAGGTTTCGTCGAAGGCAATAAAGCCGTCTGGTTGGGGGGGAGTGAGTTTATATCCTTTTCCTTTCGGCCCACTGGTTCCACTGATATAGCTTACATTGATCCGGCTCGGGTATTTCCCTGTGAGGATACTGGCCCGAGATGGAGAGCAGACCGGGCTCGCGGCATATGCATCGGTAAAGGTAGCCCCGTCTCTTGCCAGTTGATCGATCACGGGGGTTTCATAAAAAGTGCTTCCATTGACCCCAATATCGGACCAGCCCAAATCATCGATCAGAAAAAGAATAACATTCGGTTTTGATGTCTTACTTTTAGCAGAAGAAATTATTGCCAAAGAGAGGGGAAGTAAGAAAAGAAATTTTATCGGCATCGTTATAGTCACCTGCGATTCTTTGAAAACTGGGCTCTTTGTCCACGGCAATCCATTTGGAGCTTACCCTGGTGATAAGCAACCTGTCCCGAAACAATGGTGGTTTCAATGGAGTTGGTAAATGTCAAGTGAGGGAAAGGGGACCACCCGCATTTACTAAATAGCTCCGTATCCTTGACTGAAGTCTTCCCTTCAGGATCCACTACCACCACATCTGCCCAGTAGCCTTCACGTAAAAAGCCGCGCTCTTCCACCTGAAACAAAAGGGCAGGGGTATGGCAGGCCCGCTCTACAATCAGTTCGGGCGTGAAACATTTCTGTTCGCACATTTCCAGCATCAGGAGCAGGGTATGCTGAAGTAAGGGCAGACCGGATGGAGCATTGAAATAAGTACCCTGTTTCTCCTCCCAAGTGTGCGGGGCATGATCAGTCGCTAGAATCGAAATTCTACCATCCACAACGGCACGACGAATCGCATCGCGATCACTTCCTTTCTTGATTGCCGGGTTGCATTTAATCAGGGAACCCAGGGTTGCATAGCTTTGCTCCTCAAACCACAAGTGATGAACGCATGCTTCCGCTGTAATTTGATCGTGCCCAGATTCAAAAAGTTGCAACTCTTCCTCAGTGGTTATGTGAAGGACATGCAGTTTAGCTCCTTCTCGTCTGGCAAGTTCCACGGCCATGGACGAGGATTTGAGGCAGGCTTCGCGGGAGCGGATATTTCCATGCTCAGAAAAAGGGACATTTTCCCCATATTTTCTCCGGGCCTGCTCTTCATTAGCCAGAATCATCGGGGTGTCTTCGCAATGAGTCGCGATGATGGTTGGGGCGTTGCGGAAAATTCCTTCGAGTACGGTTTCCTCATCGACCAGCATGTTTCCGGTGGACGACCCCATGAACACCTTGATGCCGGCAATCTTTTCCGGGTCTGCCGACTTGACCGCTTCCAGGTTTTCATTACTTGCACCAAGGAAAAACCCA